>JBFJWU010000248.1:0-5413 GCA_041623475.1 bacterium
CCGTTGCTGGCCCGGCTCCCGCCGGTCCAGCCCTTCGGGCTGCGCCTGTCGGCTTGCTGCCGAATGCCACGCCCAGGCATTCGGCCCAAACAGTTCCCCGTGGCTCAACGGGCAGGTGCGGGGCCGAACGGTCCGCCAAGGCGTGCGCGATCGTGGGGTGAATCCGGGAATTTGCCGTGTTTTTTTCATCGCTTGCGTCTAAATTCTTCCTGAATCTGTTTCAATCCAAGTGATCCGTGGACTGGCTGTATTTTCTTGCCTGATCTCCGTGCTCTCTGTGTTCTCTGTGGTGTGAAAATTCTTCTCTTCCCTCTGCCTTTTCCCGTGGTTATTCTCTTCTTCTTCCTCTGTGCCTCTGTGGCCAGTCCTCTAATGTTCCCCGGCGTCGTTCGCCTTAGCGGTTGCTATTCGCTGGCGGTGCCGCCGGTGGCGTAGATTTCCTCGTACTCGTCCATCTGTTCCCGAAGTTCTTCCATGCTGTAGCCGCGAACGCTGAATGTCAGGCCTTCCTGCTGGAGGACTTTCTTGAGGATCAGGCTGGCGCGTTTGCTGTCAAATTTGTTGAGGGCTTCCAGCAGGTCGTTGGTTTTCTTGAGGATGCCGCCCAGGTCGCCGCCGTATTCCGGGAAGTCTGCGGACATTTCCTTCATCTGGGCCGAAATCGTTTCGAAATCAGCCATGACTTTGGCCAGGCTGACCAGGGTCTGTTCCAGTTCTTTTTCGTTCTTGCCGGTCAGGTTGTCCAGGCGGATCACCAGATCGGTCATCGAATCCATGAAATCACCCAGACGGGCCATGTCCTCGTCGCTGGAGACATATCGATTAAGGCGGGTCATCAGGATACCGAGGGCCCGGCCACCTTCCTTGAACGCCTCCTTGTTTTCAGTAAAGACATCCAGCATGGCCTGCATGGCTTCCTGGACTTCGTTGGCGTCAATGTTGGTAAACAACGGGCCCATGATTTCGCCCAGGTCTTCCAGACGCAATGGCGTAACCGTGTCCTGGATGACAGCACCGGATTCCAGCTCTGGCTGGATTGATCCGGGTTGCAGTTCGATAAATCGTTCGCCCAGCAGGCTTTTGGACTTAATGATCGCCTTTGCATCCGAGTACACGGGAAAGTCGGGTTCGATGGCGATAATGACGGCGGCACCGCCCGGGGCCAGTTCCATGTCCTGGACCGAGCCGATCTTGATGCCAGCCACACGGACATCGGCGTTGTCCGGAATGCCCGTTGCATTTTCAAAGACCAGGCTGAACATCTGTGCATCACTGGCAACGTAGCCGCTGGTGCGCAGGCCAATGTACGTAATCGCCCCGATGGTTAATACCGTCAGGATCCCCAGAATCAATAACATTCGCCGATTTTCGTCCATTGTTTCCCTTCTCTGGATCTGGAATATTTCAGTACATCAAGCCGCTGATAACCAGGTTGACCCAGGAAATTGCGGCGACGCTGGCGACAATTGCCCGATTCGTCGCCAGGCCGACACCCTGGGGCCCGTGTTCGGCAGCAAAACCACAGTAGCATTGAATGATCGCCAGTGTCAGCCCGAAAGCGCCGGCCTTGAGCATCGCTGTGCCCAGGTCGTATGGCGTAATGAATCCGAGGACCTGGGACATGAACAGCGCCCCGTTCAGGTCGTACTGGACGACACCAACGACCCAGCCGCTGGCGACGGCGGCATACAGCACGACCAGCGTCAGGATCGGCATTGCCAGGAGGCTGCCGATCAGCCGGGGCACGACCAGCCAGCGTATCGGGTCGACGCCCATCACCTCGATCGCGTCGATCTGGTTGCGGATTCGCATCGCGGCCAGTTCCGATGCGATTTCGCTGCCGGCCTTGACGGCGACCATTGCGCCTGCCAGGGTCGGGCCCATTTCGCGAACCAGCGCAAAACTGACCAGCATGCCGACCATACTTTCGGCACCCAGCATTTTGAGGACTTCGGACCCCTGGACCACCATGTTGGCGCCAATGAAAATCGCGACCAGCAGGACGACCGGCAGGCTGCCAATTGTAATCCGGTACCACTGCCGCAGGATTTCGGCCGGATACGGGGACGTCAGCAGCATCGTGGCGATACCCCGGCGGCCAAACGAAACGATCCCTCCCAGAAGTTCCAGGAAGTTGATGGCGCTGCTGCGGATCAAAATCGCTGCAGGCTGCCGCCGGCCCCGTACAACAGGGTGGTGACGATATAGTTGGCGGCCATCACGCAGATCATTGCGGTTACCACTGCGCGATTGGCAGCCTGCCCAACCTGGGCAGCACCGCCGCTCACGTGGTAGCCGTTGTAACAGGCCAGCAATGCGATGATGGTTGAAAACACCAGGCTTTTGAAAAAGCCGTTCCAGATATCCCGCAGCTGCATGTAGTCGAAAATGCTGGCCCAGAACGTCCCGCTGGTCATGTCGCTGAGCGCAACAATCGAAATATGCGCGCCCAGCAGGCCGCCAACATCAGCCATCATGCAGAGGATCGGTGTGGCGATCAGGAATCCCATGAATCGTGGGACAACGGCATAGCGGACCGGATCAACGGCGATCAGTTCGAGCGCGTCAAATTCTTCCTTAATCCGCATGGCACCCAGTTCGGTGGCGACAAAACTGCCACCCTGGGCACCGATCAGCACAGAGGCCAGCACCGGCCCGATTTCACGAAACGTGAAAGTCCCCATCATGGCACCAACCAACGAGTCCGCCCGGACCATCTCGCCCAGGTTGAGCGTCTGGATTGTCATGACGGCACCCATGGTCAAAAGAACGACGATCATCGGTGGCATACAGCGACGGACCAGTACCGCCGTCGCATCAATCCATGCGGGAAAGTAAAACGGTGGGGTCACGGACTTGCGGACCAGTTCCCCCAGGAACACCATCAGGCGTCCGAGGTTTTCCAGTCGCTCCTGGACACGGCTGATTATTGAGGGGTGATCGGGCATCGGGAACTTGTCCAGCAGGATCGCAAAAAAATCAGTGTTCCCGCGGTTCAGGCGGGATGGTAGATATTGCGAAAGTAGAATTTGACGTAACGTTCGGCCGTCAGTGTACGATAGGCCTCAAAAATCAGGCCAGTTTGTTCTTCGTCTTCCAGGGGTTGGAGAGCCGGTTCGCGCTCAATCACCAGCCGGTCCAGTCTGTTCTTTTTGACCGCCTGCGTGTAGGCGGTCTTGACGTGGGCCTCGGTTAACTTGACGTCGGCTTCGAGCACCAGCCCGTAGCGGTAAAAACGAGCCTGGCGGTGCGCCACAAACAAAAGGTTGAGGGCAAATCCGTCCATGCTATTGACCAGGCTGACGATTTCGGGTGAACTGAGGTCGCCGCTCTGGGCAGGGTCAGCAAAGCGGGCGGCAATATGGAACGGACTGAACTGCGAGACCTCGAACTCTGGCGTTGGCGCTGACAGCGGACGGATTGCTGTCAGAACCCCCTTGTTGAACGGTATCGTGCGCCTGACCAGTTCGATGAAAGGCAACAGGATGACGTTATACGTCCGCTCGATAAAATGTCGTTCGTCTGAATCCACGAATGGATCACCCGAATGGTAGTCCAGTTCTTCCACAGCGTCCCAGTATAGTCGGTGATTGGATGAATGCAAGGCTGTCAGCCGGTTCGCCATGTCACGGTTTCCGGCAACAACAAAAAAGGCTGCGGTATCGAAATACCGCAGCCCTGAAGGTTTGATCTAATGTCTGGCCGGGATCAGCGTTTCGAGTACTGGTGCCGCTTCCGCGCCTTGTGCAGGCCGTACTTCTTACGCTCAACCATACGTGCGTCGCGCGTCAGGAAACCCTCTTGCTTGAGCGGGCTGCGCAGGTCAGGATCGAGAATGCTGAGCGCCCGGGCAATCCCGTGCCGCAAGGCACCGGCCTGGCCGCTCTTGCCACCGCCGCGGACCGTTGCGTTGATATCGACCTCTGCAGTTTTCTGGACGAGTTCCAGCGGCTGCCGGACGATCATCGTCAGGGACGGGCGCTGCAAATACTCATCCAGACCGTGTCCATTGACCTTGATTTGGCCTGTTCCAGGTGTAACCCACACTCGTGCGGTACTGGTCTTGCGACCACCCGTCGCGTACGCGCGATTTTCATTTTCCAGGAAAGTTGTCGGCATGATCAGTTCTCCAGCTTCAGTTCCTGAGGTTGTTGGGCGCCGTGCGGATGCTCGGGGCCTGCATAAACCTTCAGTTTCTTGAACATCTGGCGGCCAAGCTTGTTCTTGGGGAGCATGCCCTTGACCGCGTATTCAATGATTCGCTCCGGATTTTTCTCGCGCATTTCATCGGCACGTGTTTCCTTGAGCGATCCGGTGTAACCGGAATGTCGGTAATATTTTTTCTGTTTCCACTTGCGACCGCTGAAATGAATCTTTTCGGCGTTGACGACAATGACAAAGTCGCCCATGTCCCAGTGCGGGGTATAGGCTGGTTTGTTTTTGCCGCGCAGCACGGACGCAATTCGGCTGGCGATGCGGCCAACGGTGGCATCGGTGGCATCGACAACGTACCAGCTGCGGCCAGCGTCGTCGGGTTTGATCATTGGTGTCGCGTTCGAAGGTCTCATTTTCCTCGCCCTGCCAATTGTCTGAAAGCGTCAAAGCAACCCTGCAAACGGCTGATACTGGCCGCTTGGCAGACGTCCCGCGCCTTTTCAGGGAAAAAGATAATTATATGGCGTTTTTGCCGGCCCTGCAACTAACGGTGAAGATCAGGTTTCTCGCCACCACAGGCTGAGCTCTGGAATATAGGTCACCAGCAGCAACGCAACCAGCATAACTGCCAGCCACGGTAGAACCGATCGATAGAGCAGCGTAATGGGCTTTTCAAACCGGAACGATGCCAGGAACAGGTTCATGCCCACCGGCGGGGTGGAATAACCGATTTCCAGGTTGGTCAGGAAAATAATACCCAGGTGGATTGGATCGACATTAAATTCGCGGGCGATGGGCAGGATCAGCGGCACAACAACGACCAGGGCGCTGAAAATATCCATCAGGCAGCCGACAATCAGCAAAAAGACATTGAGCGTCAGCAGGAACCCCATTTGCGAATCGATAAACTGCTTCATCCACTCCAGTGCAATATAGGGCACGCGCTGGTCGACCAGGAAGTTGGTAAATCCGAGGGCCACGCCGAGAATCAGCAGGATCGCGCCGATCATTGCCATGGATTCCATCCCGATCCGGGGAAGTTCACGGATCTTGATGTCGCCGTACAGGAAGACCTCGGCGATCAGTACGTACATGGCGGTGACCGCTGCGGCCTCGCTGGCGGTGACCAGGCCACCATAGATGCCACCCAGGATGATGAACGGGATCGGGATTTCCCAACGGGCACCTTTGATCGCCGCCCATACTCGTGCCGGCTCAAACTTGTGACGGGGAACATTGCGACGGACCCCGACCCAGG
>JBFJWU010000249.1:0-5410 GCA_041623475.1 bacterium
CACGCAGCGCACATCGTTGCGCTGGCTGAGCTCGCCGGTGACATCAATCAGTGCCTGGAACATGGCGGGATCCAGCGCGTTCAATTTGTCCTCGCGGTCCAGCCGGACATCGGCAATATGGTCCGCGACCTCGACAGAAATTCGATCATTCATGTGTCTGCCCTTTCCCGTGTCAGTCCCGGTCGACCATTTGCGGCGCCTGGATCACTGACTTTGTCACATTACCCGTACCAATCAATTTCCGTTCGCCGTCCACATCGATCCAGGCCTCGGCCCGGCTGAATACGACCTTGCGGCCCCGCTTGTCGACCCGGGAATCGACAAACACCGTCGACCCCCGCGGCGCCGCCGACAGGACCGAAAACTGCGTATCGTGGGACACCACCCGCTCGCCGGGGTGCAAGGTCGGCGACACCGCCGTAAAACAGGCCACGTCCAGCATCGCGTACAGGATGCCGCCGTGCAGCACCCCGGCCATATTGGCCGTATAGTCATTGACCGCAAACGACACCCGCGCCCGCCCCGGTTCCTGTTCAAGGATCCGCAGCTCGCAATCCCGATGAAACGGCTGCGACATCGCCGTCTGGTTAATCGTCTCCAGCACCTCGGCCGGAATCGTCTGGTCTGTCAATTGAACCTCGCTGATGGACAGGACTAACAGTGTAAATAACAGGAAAGACTGGCGCAGACGAGGAAGCTTCGCCACGGAGAAAGAGATAAGAATTTTTTGCCACAGAGGCACAGAGGAAGGGGAAAAGGCAGGAGGAAGAAGCAATATGGAAAAGAGCTTTCACCACAGAGAACACAGAGAGCACGGAGAGGGAAGAGAGAGCAGAAAAGAACTAATCCACGGATCGTGAGGATTGACGCGGATGGGGGGTATAGGGAGATTGATCAGGTGGTTTTGCCTCGTGGACCTTTCGAACAGGCAAGACTTCCGGAGCAAAGTCAAGATCCCCTGTTGGATCCTGCCGAGACAAAGTCACGAAAATCGGAGTTAGACAAGCCCGCCCATAACATGGGCCGCACGGCTGGGCGTGACGTGCGGCAGCAGCCCGTCAGGCGCAGCCCGTAAGGGCAGATCGTTCGGGCGAACGACCTGCAACAAGTCGGGGCGCGTTTTTTGCCAACTTTATTGGGCGAACCGAGGGAATGGGGCTTTTCCTGAGGTGGCGACGTCGGGCAATGGCCGATGTCCCCGCAGGGCGGCTGTGTTGGAAAACACAGCAGGAGCAATAAAGTAGGGCCCGTCCGGCGAGGACATGAACCCTCAACACAAGGCAAGAAACCGTAGGCAATCACCGATAATCCTGAGAAAAATGAAATGGCCTTTCTCTGTGCCTCTGTGGCAAAAATGCCCTTGCGCTCGTCTAAAAGTCAGACACTTCGATCCCCACACTGAAAACCCTGGGGATTTCCGTTTCCAGCGCCGTGCGATAATCCGGCCCGTGGTTGTTGTACGCCTCGTTGATCGTATTGCCGAAGTCCAGCAGGTTCGACACCAGCAGCCAGGTCTTGAGCTGTACCTGCCCCACCCGGGCTGTGTACTGCCCCTTCAGGTCCACATTCAGCTGAAAATCCTCGCGCGAGCCAATCCGGGGCCCCAAGCCGGTCCCGGGCGAACCGCGATGCTCGCGATAAATCCGTGCGACCTGGCCGTTGTCCTGGTGGATGTCATAAAACGCAAAAGGCGTTCCGTCGCGCTGGGCAACGGTCAGAAACGTCCAGAACTCGTCCACGACCCGGACACCGGCCAGGGTGCGGACCAGGAACGCGCGATCCGAATCCAGGTTGGCCCGGCCCCGGAATCGGGCGTTGGGGCTGGCATCCAGGTAATTGACCACGCCCAGGTCGTTGGCCATCGGCCCGTTGCCAAACGCCGAATCGCCAAAGACGTTATAGGCCGTAAATGAAAACGTATAAACAAAGCGCCGGGGTTTCTGCCCGACCAGTTGCAGGTGGACCCCCTGGTAGCGTGGCAGGTCGCCGCTGCGGTTGGTCAGGGTATAGGCCTTGGGACCGTAGCCATAGTAAAAAACATCGTCCGCAAAGTAACCAAACTGTTCCGGTGCGCCATCAAACCGGATCGCCCAGTGGTTGTGGTACAGCTTGAGCAGGCCCAGGGCCTCGACAGACCAGGTATCGTTCCACGGTGCCGAAAAGCCGACACTGACCGAATAGACATCGGCTGGCTTCAGTTCCGGGTCGACGGTCAGGTGCTGGCCGCCAAATGTGTCCAGCAGCTGTTCCTGGGCCCCGTTGAACAGGACCTGTCGCCCGGACAGATAATTGCCGTCAATCGCCTGCAACTGCAGGTTGTTGACCGCCTGCGGCGTTTTCGCCAGGCCGATGAACGGCGTGAATGTCGGCGCAATAAACCAGTTCCAGTCCAGCTGCAGGCCGACATTGGCAAACATCATCCGGTTGGCATCACCCGCCACCAGTCCGTGGATCTCGCTCAGGTGAATATCAAAGTCCAGCTGGTGCTTGCCGCGGTGATAACCGTCCTGGAATCCCGCCCGGTTATCGCCGATAAAGTGGACGGTGTCGGTCCCGGTCAGGTCGACGCGGCCATAGGGAGCGCCTTCAAAAAACAGGTCGTGGGACCAGGTCTGGCGGTCGCTGCGAAACACCAGCGCCCGGTTGCCCGCCATCAGGAAAAACGGTCCCGAACGGAACTCAGCAGTGCTGTCCACGGCCCACCAGTCACCGGCTGGCTGCCACGGCGCCAGGCCCTGCCCGTCCGGGTCTCGCAGGTCAAAATCAAAATCGTGGTCGCGAGCATCATCGGTCCGTTGTTTGACCATGACACTGGCGCGGACAAATTCTGATTCCACACCCTGGAAGACGGCGATCGATCGTTGCCTGGCAGTTTCCGGCACCGCCAGTTCCAGTTCGTTGCCGGCATAGCCGCGCTGCCGGTACTCGGCGGCCGACAACAGCCGCACGTCGATCCGCTCCGGACGCAGGGACGACGCGACCGACAGGATCGCCCAGGGCTCGTCATAGGTGCCATTCAAATGACCGAACTCGGACGCCGGATCCCTGACCGGGCCAAAGTCGTTGTAGGTCCGCACACCGCTGCGCAGCTCGACGGACCAGACACCGGCCACGCGCGGTGTCGCCACCGGCAGGACCGCCCACCCGTCCGTCTGGAACGCCTGGTGGCGCCGATACGGTGATGGCGGCACCTCGCGGTCCCGTGGATGCCTGCCGGAAATCCCGTCCATAATCGGCTTGGCCGGCGGCCAGATCCCGCCGACATCACCAACATTACCCCGGACGCCGGCAATCGTATGGGCATCGTCGACCTGCACCGTCCGCAGGGACACACCGGCGCGGCGGACGCTGCGGGGATTTTCCTCGTAGACCAGGTTCAGGCTGCGCAGCATCCGAAACGGAATGCGGATGCCCGCCGCCCCCGGCGACAGCGGATCCGTCAGGTTATAGCCGTCGACGTACCACTGTGTCACGGTCCACGAGTCACCGTAGATTGATACTTTTTCGTCATCGGGGGTCGAAAATCCGCCGGCATCCTCGATCTGCAGCAACGTCGGCTGGACCAGGTGGTCGAACAGGGTCCCCGTATGCCCGGCCGATGGCACATCGTGCAGGAACGTCGCCAGCCGGTAATGACCGTTGGTCAGCAGCGAGTATTCGCGAACGTCGGCGGCGGCCGGTCCGGCTGTGGCCAGTACGGTCGCAACTGCAATGATGGCCAGGCGAATCATCAGGTTAGAGGCAGGTCCATTGGCCCGTCGGAAAGTGCACCGTGGGGGTCCCCCCGAATCAATGTACCACTGGGAAGGCTGCCGTATACTGTTGCGAACAGCTGGACGGCTGTTTCACACACATAGAAAGGTAATCAACAATGTCTGAACCAATCGGGCTGCTGCCCTTCTGGAAACACTATGACCGCAAACAGTACCTCGAGGCCGCCATCCTGGCCGACGAACTGGGATATGACTCGTTCTGGATCCCGGAAGCCTGGGGATACGAAATCTTTTCGCTGCTGACCGAGATCGCGCTGAATACAAAGAATATCAAGATCGGCACGGCCATTGTCAACGTCTACAGCCGCTCGCCCGGCCTGCTGGCAATGAACGCTGCAACCGTCGACGAAATCAGCGAGGGCCGGCTGATTCTGGGTATCGGGACCAGTGGCGCGCGGGTTATCGAGGGCTTCCATGGCCGCGAGTTCAAAAAACCGCTGACCCAGGTCCGTGATGTCATTCGCGTTGTCCGCACCCTGCTGGCGGGCGAAAAGCTGACCAGCAGCGGCGCCAAATTGAATGAGTACCGCCCGTTTGACCTGGCAATGGAACCACACCGGAACAAGATCCCCATCTACGTCGCGGCGCTCAAACAGAAGTCGATTACATCGATCGGCGAAATGGCCGACGGCTGGATTCCGACATTCTGGCCCTATCGCGAACTGAAACAGGGACGGGAATGGATCGCCGAAGGTGCCGCCAAGGCCGACCGGGACCCGTCCCAGGTCACAACGGCTCCTTTTACAACGGTTCTGCCCCTGGGCGCTGAAATGGCCAAGGACCGGTCCAAGGAAATCATCGCCTTTTACATCGGCGGAATGGGTGATTACTACAAGCAGCTGCTGAGCGGTTTTGGCTATGCCGACGAATGTGAGCGCGTCGAAGAGCTGTACAAAAACAAGGACACCCGCGCCCAGGCCAAGGATGCGGTCAGCGACGAGTTGATGGAAGCCCTGTCCGTTGCCGGTGATCCCGACTACTGCATCGAAGAGCTCAAGCGCCGCCGCGAATTCGGCATCGACCTGCCGATCCTCAACCTGCCCAACCGGGCACCGTGGGAAATGCTGGAGGCGTTCATTCGCGGGATGGCACCCCAGGGCTGAGTCCGTGGACCGGCCGCGAGTCGGGGGTCCAATGGTGCGCCTGTTGCGATTGCTGGTCTGGGCGGCCGCCGTGCCACTGCTGGTGGAGGCCGCCGATGCCGGTCACCTGCCGCCACCAGGATCAGATATGGCACAGGTGGCTGGCACAGCATCAATCCGGGCCGATGTGCGCGGATTTTCGGTTGGCGGATTCCGGGGTCGCACGGCCAGCCTGACCGTTGCCGGCGACTCGGCACCGCTGCCGGGCCGAATCCTGCTGGGTGCCGAACTGCCGGTCCACGCCTTGTGGTTCACCGACATAGACGACTGGGAACTGGGTTTGGGCGACCTGGTCATCTCGGTACGGTCCAACCTGTTGCACCCGGACCGGCTGCCGTCGGCGCTGTGGCTCGGATTGACATCAGAACTGCCGACCGGCAACCCCGACAACGGCCTGGGCGGCGGCCACGTGGAACTGGTCCCGTCGATCGGCTTTGATGCCGTCTGGAAACAGTCCGTGATCGGTGCCGATGTCGGCGTGGCCGTTGCCGCCGA
>JBFJWU010000250.1:0-5395 GCA_041623475.1 bacterium
CTGGTCGGCCAGCGGAGTTCCTTCGATGTAGTAAAGCGGATGGAAGTCAGCCAACGTTGGTTTGACATCCAGGACGTAGTCAATGGTCCGGCGTACGTGGTCCGGTGTGTCACCGGGAAGGCCAAAAATATAGGTCAAGACAGTGGCAATACCCAACTGCCGACAGGTTTCAACATTTTCGCGAAGCGCCCGGGCTTCAGCCGGGTTGCGATTGATATTGCGCAGGACGTCAGCATCAATTGACTGGGCTCCAAAGGAAATAAAATCCAGGCCAGCCCGGGCCATCTCGGCATAGACCTGTGCCCGGCGACGGCCGTAGGCCAGCGGATGGATAATTGCCAGCCAGTTGATCTGATACGGGCGTTCCTGCAGGCGGGCGGCAAATTCAAGCGCCCAATCGGCGTGGACGCCGAAAATGTCGTCGTGGAACAGGATGTACCGGACACCCAGTCGTTCCACGAGGTCGTCAATTTCCTCAAGCACATTGGCGACGCTGCGTTGGCGGACCTGGGGGAAATGATCGGGCGACCCACAGAAAGCGCAGCGAAACGGACATCCCCGTGCGGTCATGACGCTGGCAATCGGAGTCCGGTAATTTACGCACAATGCATCGTAGTAGTTCTGGGTATCGATCGGGCGCCAATCGGGGAAGGGCAGTGCTTCGATCTGGGCAGAGGTTAGTAGCGGACGTTCGGGGGCACGGTTGACCTTGGCGTCGGTGCCGAGGACAACGGTCCCAGGCAGTCCGGCCGGCGATTGGCCGGATTTCAGGCGGTCCAGCAATTCGGGCAGCAGGTGCTCCGCTTCGCCGACGGCAACGACGTCGGCGCCGGCCGACAGGTAATACTCGGCACCTTTGCGACCATCCGGGCCGCCGACAATGATTGTCCCGCTGTATTCCTGGCGAAGCCGGCGAATATACTCGGCGTGGTGACGGCGGGTATTGGCAAATGAGTAGATGCCAACAGCATCAAACTGGCCGCTGATAATACGCCGGGTCCAGGTGTCTTCGTCAAACCGCTCGATCCGCTGGTCGATCAGCTCGGGCGTATAGCCGGCGTTGCGAACGGATGACGCCAGATACATCAGCCCCAGGGACGCACGGTGCTGAAACCGGTCGATCATCCCGTAGAACCCGGGCAGCTCGTTGGACAGGTAGCAAAGCGCGATTTTCAAAGGTCCATCCCTATCCCCGGTGGTCCGGCGCAATGGCCGGACCCGGATTCTTCCCCCTATCAGGATATCGCGACGTCGAGGTCCTCGGTCATTTCGCCACTGGCCCGCAGGCGACGGACCACCACGACGGCTTCGAAAACCAGCCAGATGCCCAGCACCATCAGCAGGCTGCCGACCGCGAACAGTGGCCATTCGCCTTTGGCCAGGAACCCGCGGACATTGGTGAACATCGCACCCAGGGTCGATGCCAGCAGGAACACCATCGGAATGCCTGTCACCCACCACTGGCGCCCCCGTTGCAGCAGATACAGGGTGACGGCCAGCAGGGCCAATCCCGCCAGCAACTGATTGGTCGTGCCAAACAGCGCCCACAGGGACAGACCGGCGGGTTTACCATTGATCTTGTAAAACGCGAAAAATGCGATCGCAGCTACGGCAGCCAGGCTGGACAGGTAGCGATTGGACATGAACTTCAGGCCAATGGTCTCTGACATTTCCTCGATGTTGTAACGCAGCAATCGCGTCGCGCTGTCCAGCGAGGTCAAGGCGTAGCTGACGACAATCACGCTGACAAATGACGCGCCCGTATGCCGGTCGATGCCCAGTGCCGTCAAAAATGTTGAGGCTCCGGAAATAAACCCACCGACCTTGGCGCCCAGGCCCTGAACAGCGCCCCAGTTGGCGTACTGTGCCTGCCAGGATTCGGCGTTCATGACGCCGGCGGTGGTGGCCAGTACAGCGATCAGGCCCAATAGCGACTCGCCGATCATCCCACCATAGCCGATGGCGCGGGCATCGGTTTCCTTGTCCAATTGCTTGGCTGTGGTGCCGCTGGACACCAGGCTATGAAACCCGGATGCCGCACCGCAGGCAATCACAATAAACACAAATGGGACCAGGCTGGGCGCACCCTCGGGGTTGGGTCGAAATGCCGGGGCGGCAAATTCGGGTTGCATGACAAACAGGCCAACGTACAACCCTGTCAGGCCGACATACAGTAGCAGGCTGTTCAGGAAATCCCGCGGCTGCAGCAGGCTCCAGACCGGCAAAACGGATGCCAGGAATGCGTACGCCAGCAGGATCCGGCTCCAGCCATCAATTCCCGGGGCCACGGCCGGGTCGCCCAGACCAGTCGCGTCCAGAAATCCCTGACTTTTGGAATACCACGTCAGGATCAGCACAGCGACAAAACCGATTGGCGTCATGACCCGCCAACTGACACCTTTCTTAAAACCCAGCCAGCCGATTATCGCAGCCACTGCCATTAATCCGAATGACGGCATGACCGCCTGCGGGAAATGGATGTGGGCCTGGGATGGATCCGGTGCCGGACTGAACAGGAACGCAATAACAAATACAAAAACACCCATCGCCAGGGCGACCAGGAAAAAGATGATCAGGTGGAATAGCGTTTTGGCCCGGGGACCAATGATTCCTTCGGCGACCGCACCGATGCTTTTGCCTTTGGCCCGGCTGCTGAGGACCAGTGCGCCAAAATCATGGACGCAACCGACCAGCAAAGATCCCAGGACAACCCACAGCATTGCCGGCAGCCAACCCCAGATTACGGCTACGGCAGGGCCCAGCATGGGGGCCAGGCCAGCGATTGACGCGTAATGGTGACCGAACAGGACCGCTTTGCGCGTCGGGACGTAGTCGACGCCGTCGTTCAACGCGTGGGCGGGTGTCTGCACGTCGGGACGCAGCCCGAAAACTTTTTCAGCCAGGTACCGGGAATAGTACCGGTACCCCAGCCAGTAGACGATCAGTGCGATGCCGGCAGGAATCGCCGCATTCATGCCAACCTCCTGAAGGCAGGGTTGAACTTGCTGTTCAGTTTAGTCGACCGGTGCTGTTCCGGTCGCCGTAGCACGTTCAGGCCCAAGGGGATCCGGGCGGATTTAGAAATCAACCTGGATCCGGGACTGGACAATATGGGCCTGGTCCAGGCCATCGACGTCTGCCAGAATGTAGTTGGTCATCAGTCGCGTATTCGGGTTCAAATACCAGTTGACTGCTGCGGTAAAGTCCAGCAGGCCGGTACCGGTTGACTGTCCGTCGGCAACATCGACCTGCGAAATACGGACAGCGACCTCCCAGGCGCCAATACCGCCATCGCCGACATTATCTTTCGGCTTGACGCGACTGAAGACCGTCTTCTTGAATGGTCGCTTTTCGCCGGTCAGGAAGTAGCCGACCTGGGCATACCATCCGTGCAGTGTTGTGTCAGTGAATCCGACCGGTGCGGCGTTGGAAACATTGACGAATTCGCCCGACACATGAAGGGAATCGTAGACAAACGCCAGTTCCGCACCTGCCATGTACTGGTTGTCCGTCTCAATGTCGCCTGTCGTGACATATTTTTGGGCCAAATGTGCTTCTGGCCGAAAGGCATAGTCCACGGGTCCGTCGACATTGCGATAGCGAAAACTGCCGCCGATGTGCAGCAGGTCGCCATCATCCGACCAGGGCAGCAGAGACAGGCGTGTCGTCGTTGCATAATTCCGGTTGCCGATGCCAATGCCCTTGCCTTCCTTGAACAAGCCAACATCAAGGATCACCCTGTCTTCGGCAAACGACTGGGCGGTTGCAATTCCGATATTCCGGCCCGGACCAAATGTTTCCGGCAGTGCACGTTCCAGGAACGTGATGTATTTGCTGCTCGTCGGTCCGTCCAGTCCGAACTGTTCCTGGAAGTGCCCGAACTTCAGGTAGCCCAGGCCGGGGATGTCCTTGACCTTGATATAGGTGTCCTTTACAGGGTCGCTGGATACCAGGTCATACTGGAATTTGTACTCGATGTTTTTGTAGATCGTGCCGCCCAGGTAGAAACGCATCCGGCGAAACTCGATTCCGGATTCGCTTTGCAGGCCGGTCAAGTTGTCGTCCGCAAAAAAGGCCCAATCCGCCTGGATCCGGCCGCCGATAGCCAGTTTGAAGTTGCCGTCGTTTGAGTCGAACCGAAGGCCGTTTTTCCAGTAGACCCGGAAATCGGTTGCATCGGCACCGGGCTTGTCTGTTTCGACGGACAGTGTTTCCTCGTCACCACGATCAGCGGCCGTGGTATCCGTGTCCGTTGCGTCATCGGCGACGGCAGGTGATGTCAGCATCATCGCCGCCATTAATATCAGCAGTTTTTCAAAATTCATTCCCGACCTCCTCGTCGCAGACCCATATGTATCAGGATCTGTTTGTCAAACCTGTAATGTCGCTGGTGTCCAAGCCCGCAGGCGATTCCATTATCGTGCGATAGAATCTATCTGATATACGTTAGGGAAATGTTAAGACTCTAACAAACAGCTAACAATTGTCTGGAATAATTCCAGACGTGACTAATTGCGGCAGGCCTGCCACATCGATTTCGGGCCGCGTTCGCGGAAATTGGAGAGCAAAATGTCTGACTGGATGTCGAAATTGTTTGCCCGAAGCCCTTTCGGGCCGTTCCAGGACCATATGCGCAAGGTTCAGGAATGCATCGACTTGTTGCCTGAGCTGGCCAAGCAGATGAAAGAGGGTGACGGTGCGGCCGTGCTGGAGGTGGCCAAACGGATCAGTCAGCTGGAACACGACGCCGATGAAATTAAAAATCAGATACGGGATAACCTGCCCAATACGCTGTTCCTGCCGGTGGGCCGACGGGACCTGCTGGACGTGCTCAGCGCCCAGGACGCCATCGCCGACGAAGCCGAGGATGTGGCCGTGGTGGCAACCATGCGAACGCTGCGGCCGGACGACCAACTATTCCAGTTGCTGTCCAAACTGGTGGACCAGGTCATGGAAACGGCACGAATGGCCGGCCGGATTGTCGAGGAACTGGACGAACTGGTTGAGTCCTCGTTCTCGGACAAGGAGATGGCCCGTGTCCACGCTGAGATCAACTCGTTGGGACGGCTGGAGCACGAGGCCGACAAGACACAAGACCAGATTACCCGTCGGGTTTATGAACTTGGAGAGGACTGGCCCGCGCCCGATTTCTTTGCGTGGATGAAAGTCATCCAGACGTTCAGTGACGTGGCCAACGCCGCCGAGAGAATGGGCAACCGTTTGCGCACATTTGTAACACGCTGACCTTGCGTGTTTGATAGATTTGACCTTTATGCGACAGAAAACGATCTTACGGAGCTGACATGGATCCCATACTGATAGCCGCGCTGATTTTTGGACTGTACATGGCCTGGAATATTGGCGCCAATGATGTAGCCAATGCCATGGGGACCTC
>JBFJWU010000251.1:0-5360 GCA_041623475.1 bacterium
CCTCCGCGCGGCGGTCGGAGGTCTCGCCCGCGGGCAGATGGCGCCGAAACAGGGTAACGGCCGCGGGGCGGTGGCGTTCGATGACATCCATCGCGATGGATTCCTCGCCGTCCAGCCAACTGGGCCAGATCGACTGCCACGCCAGCCTGTCGGGAGAGATCGTCATGATAAAGGTTTCATTGTTGTGGGCGGTTGGCGTGCGTTATCATGGGTTTACTGTAAATCAGCCTTATTTTTCCCGGCAAACGATCAAGTCCGTTGCCGCCGGCATCACCGTCGGGTCGGTATCTCGTGTCGATCCAATGCTGCAACAAGGAGCACATTTCAATGAGTAACAACGACAATCAATCGCCATTGCTGGTCGTCCTGTTTGTTGGCCAGTTGTTGACCCTGCTGGCCGTTGCGGGCGTCGGCTGGATGTCGTACAGCGGTATGGATCGACTGGCAAGGGCCGTTGGCACGCTGGCCGAAGCACAGCCTGCGGCTGCGGACAACAACCGCCGCGCACCAGAGCGGCCAACGACTGTTTCCGGCTGGGAAAAGATCATTCGTCCCGAAAACGCAACGCTGGGGCCAGAGGACGCAAAGGTCACAATTATCGAGTTCAGTGATTTTGACTGCCCGTTCTGCAAGCGGTTTTTTGAAGGGTCGCGCAAGCAGTTGATTGATGAGTACGGCGACCAGATCCGATTCGTCTTCAAGAACCTGCCGCTGGAACGGATTCATCCCAACGCAAAGGGTGCTGCCATTGCTGCCCAATGTGCCAACCGCCAGGGTAAATTCTGGGAGTACTACGCCAGCCTGTTTGACAACCAGCGCAACCTGACCGAAACGAAACTGCTGGAGATCGGTGACGAGCTGGGGCTGGGCGGGGATTTCAAGACCTGCCTGACCAACCAGGAAACGAAAGCCGAAGTTGAGCAGGACATGAAGGATGCAATGGGCAATTCGCTGCGCGGGACACCATCTTTTGTTGTCAATGGTACGATCCTGCCCGGCGCCGTTCCGTTCGAGCGTTTCCAGGCGGTCATCGACCCTCTGCTGTAGATCGGGCGCAGCCTGATGGCTCGACGCCCGCCCAGTGCCGGTCTGCTGCTGGTTACAGACCGGCCGCGTTTTGTGGCTCCGGTTATGGGTCTGGAATCACGGGCGCGGGTCTGGTCCGTCGGTACCGACCTTCCGGGTGCGTCGAGGTCACTTGAGGATGCGTTTGAAAATGTTCACAGCATTTCGCGGCGGACAGTCGTTTACGTTGACCTGACGGCAGTCCGGGCACGCAAGATTTGCCCGCAGTTGCAAGGACGTTATGGTCGCATCAACCTGGTCCTGGACCATCGTTGCCGGGCCGCGTCTGCCGACCTGGGACTGCCGGTTGCGCGGCTGGGAAGCCTGCTGACCGAATGGCGCAACGGGTTGCACGATGTCGTCAGGACGCGGCGACTGGTTGACCGGCTGCAAAAGCTTACAGAACCCTGCAAGAACCTGTTGATCCTGACCCACCCAAACCCGGATCCGGACGCGATTGCGTCGGCACTGGGAATGCGGGCGGTCCTGGGTCGAAATAAGCAATCGGCGACGATCGGTTACCTGGGCCAGCCATTGTCCCGGCCAGAGAACCTGGCCATGCTGGGTCTGTTGGACATAGACCTGAAGCGGGTGCGCGGCGACGAACTGGCCGCATTCGATGGAATCGTCCTGGTGGACTGCCAGCAGAATGTTTTTGGCGGTGTCGACATTCCGGATGTCCTGGCCGTTGTTGACCATCACCCGGAACGGCCCGATTTCAAAGCACCCTATCAGCACATCGTGCCCGAAGAGGGCAGCACGGCTACCATCATCACACGTTACCTTCGCAGTCTGGATATTGTCCCCAGCCAGCGCCTGGCAACCGCGCTTTTGTATGGCGTCAAGTCGGACACATTTTTCCTGCAACGGGATGTCAATGACGAAGACATCGACAGCTTTATGTACCTGTACCCACTGGCGAACATAAATGTCCTGCGGCGAATGGAACAGCCTGAACTGCCGGGGCGTCATGTGCGTGCAATGGGGCAGGCCCTGGCGGAATCAACGTTTCGAAACGGACTGTTTGTTGCCGGGACAACCAGTGCAATGGCCAGGGCCGAAGACCTTGCGCCCCGACTGGCGGAGATCGGGCTGCAAACCGAGGGCGCGGAATGGGCGGCGGCTTATGTCCTGTCCCGCGATTCTCTGGTGATCAGTGTGCGCAATGTCGGCTATGTCCGACACGCCGGCCGGGCGGTAGCCGCGGCGTTCGGCGAGCTTGGGTCAGCAGGCGGGCACCGGTCTGCTGCACGGGCCGTTGTCGACAAGACGCTGGTTATCGAAGATCTGGGTTCAGAACTGGACAGGGGGGTCGGGCGCTGGGTCCGGCGTCGCCTGACGGACGCGATCAAGACAGGTGGTCGTTAAGCCACTTTGTCATCCGGGACAACGGGACCTGTTGTTCCACTTCGTTGAATATTTCGTGGTAATAGCCGTCCAGGAATTCCGAATCTGCCGTTCCACCATATGCGGACACAAACCGTCGGCTGCCCTGGGGGTCGGTCAGGTGGTCGTCTGTTCCGTGCATCAACAGCAGCGGCAATTCCAGGTCCCGCGCACGTTCGTGGGCCTTGTCCAGCGCAGCGCTCATTTCCGTAAACCACCTGGCCGATACACGGTCATGGACCAACGGGTCGTTTTCGTACGCAGCCACAACGGCCGGATCATGACTGATATACCTGGCATCCAGCTCGTTGGCAAGTGTCAGGCGGGGCAAAACCCTTGACAGCAACCGCCCCACGGCGGCCTTGATCGCGGGAACGTCGACGGCGATACCCAAAAGCGGTCCACTGAGGACGAGTCCAGCCAGTTTTTCCTGATTGCGAAGCGCCAGGTGAACGGCAATCAGGCCGCCCATGCTGTGGCCGACAACAAACCACGGCACATTATCCTGACCATCGTCGCTGGCGGTCTTGAACAATAACTCCAGGTCCTCGCTGTACTGATCAAAGTGATCAACGTGACCACGTGTCCCTGTACTACGACCGTGCCCCCGATGATCGATCAAGTAGACCGACATGCCCGCGCTGTTCAGGTGCTCCGTCACGTGGTCGTAGCGACCCCCGTGTTCGCCCAGCCCGTGCACGACAAACACGGTCGCGACAGGCGTGTCCACCAGAGAACGGCGCGCCAGCAAGCGAGTTCCGTCGGTCGCGTTCAGCTGGAATTCGTTGTACTCAACCATGCCGCGATTATAACCCGTCCGTGCCATCGCCAAGGTAGTGGGCCACAAACGAATTGGTCAGTTTGTTGACCGTGTACATGTCAGCGACTGCGAAAAAGCCGTCCTGGTTGTCGAACGCCACGGTTTCCTCGGGCGCGACCGGAAGTTCGTTGGTGTCGACCCAGAGAACCCCGTTGAATCCGGGTTGCTGCCAGCCAATGTACAGGGCGGGCAATTCCCAGGAGCCGCCCAGGGGGATTGCAACGTCCAATGTCGGGCCGCGGATGCCGTCCGGGTCGATCATCAACCCATCCACTGTTACGTCGACGTCACCAAATGATCCGAACTGAATCGAATCAGGGAAGTGTGCGGAGTCACCGGGTTGGACGAATTCTGTGTAGTTGCTGACCGAGGCCTCGGACTCGCCCTCGATCATAAACTCGTCGGCCAGGCAGTCCGGTGCGTGGTCTGACAAATCATCTATTTCGCAACCGTCGCTGTCGTACCAGTAAGGCATCAAGTCGCGCAGGCTTTTGGGGGTGCTGTTGCCGTCGGCCCCGACGAAAAACGCCCGGCCGTCAATCTCGATCGCTTCCGGAATCGGGTCGATTGATATACCAGCCACGCTGACGGCAGCAATTACTGCGTTGATGTCGCCCATGCCCAGGCGTCGCCAGCAGGCGTTGGTCTGGTTGTCTTTGCAACGTGGCAGGCTGTCGTCTTCGACGGCCTGCATCTGGTTGCCCAGCACATAGGTGATCTCGTGCAGTTGCCGCAGGATTTCGGCAACGTCGCCAAACGCATCTGTCAATGTCAGGGCAATTCCCCCGGTATTGTCAGTCAGTGCAATTGTGCTGGCCAGGTTGATTGCCCGCAGGCCAAAGACGATCGTATCGCCGTTGCCGACGATCCCGTCGCCGTCATCGTGCCAGCCCAAGACATTGTCGCCCGGGTTATTCGAAACGCTGTTGGTGTTGATCATGGATGTAATCACACCTTCTTCCTCATTTGTGGACGGATCCCGGGTGTAGAGGGTCTGATACATCTCGCGCAGGTTGTTGTCAATTTCATTGATGCGCTGGTCGCTGCGGAACGCAAGCAAATTTGGATTCGCGTCAAAAATGACACCGGCAGATCGGACAACGTCCAGCAATGTTACGTTTGTTACCGCATCGGCATCGGTATCCTCGGCATCGTCGACCCGGTCGCCGATGATGTCCAGCGCTTCGTCAATGTCCTCCAGCTCGATTCGATGCGCCAGGACAAAATTTACGACTGCCTGGATACCATCGATGCTGGCCAGGATGGCCCGGGCAACCGCCGGGTCCCAGATGTAGCCGATCTCGACACTGGCAAACAGCGCGTCGCCTTCGACACCCAGGTTCAGCGGCAGGCCGCCGGGCAGGTCAAAGATGCACTGGTTGTCAATGGCATACAGTGCCCGGTCGCGAATCTTCGCAAACAACACCTCAAACGGCTCGACGAACGATTCGATAAACGCGGTCAGGTCACCTGTGAATTGCTGGGGGTCCAGTTGAGCGCCCGGAGCGGTGAAGACCGACGCTGTTTCAACCAGTACGTCGACCCGGTCGACAGTTTCGGCAATGCGACCCAGGAGAATGCCGTATTCAATTTCGCACTGATCAGCGCCCTGTTCCTCGAGGTCCTCGAACATCCTGATCGCGTCGTCAAACTCGCCGGTGCTAAGGGCGGCCTTTGCCAACTGCAACTGGTCAAATTGTTCCTGGCATTCGGGGGTATCGCAATCGTCGGGATAGATACTGCCGATCAAATTGTCGGTTTCGCACGCCGACAGCGCAAGAACCACAAGAACCGCAGCGAAAAGCTTGCGCACATTACCTAACAACATCGAGTCACCTCCTCGAATGCGCAGCCGCCACGCACGGCTAACATGATTTTCCGGCCTGTTGTCGATCATCGGCAGGGACCGGACAAAAGTATTTCGGTGCCTGTTTGGGAACCGCCACCGTACACGGTCATTGCGGGCCCACTTTGATGCAGAACACCGTTATATTCTGCATCTTTCGCAAGCAAAACTCCAGCGACGCTGGTCCGGGGCGACGCGAACGTGGTAGCGTATCCGCTCATCGCCCCTCCAGGGCAGCTTGCG
>JBFJWU010000252.1:0-5335 GCA_041623475.1 bacterium
CGTATAACGACCCCAGAACGCCAGCGGCCGGTCCGGGTGGTTGGCCCGCTGGAAATAACTTTCATAATGACCAGCCGTCTGGCCCTGCCGATAGCGTGCGAAATTAGCAGTCTGGCTCAACCGCTGCCGTAAAGAATCTGTCATCATTCCCCTGCCCTTTATGTCAGGAATTCAGCATACTCCGGAGGCCCCCGCCGATCAATGCCGTTCAATCAGCTGGCAACCTGGTCGACTGGCTGAAACGGGGCCGTCATCAATTGCAACATCGATTCCTTGAATTCGGCTTCTGTAATGAATGCAGGTCGTTCGCAGATCCAGCGAACCGCCACCATTGTTGCCGCATTGGCCAGTACATACATGGTCGCCAGTCCGCCGACGATCCGATAGCGGTCGGCGTTGCGAACCGCAAAATCACGCAAAAGGTCAATCAGGATCCGCTCAATGCTGTCTGCCGTATGGCTTTCAATCAGGAACGGAATGGTGGTGAAGAGAATCCGCAGCTGATCCGTCATTGGCTTCAACAACTCCAAACCCAGGTCGATGCCGGTTTCAAACAATGCCACCGGATCCTGTGATTCATCGCTGTTAATCATGACGCGCAACTGGTCCTCAAATTCAAGCAGGAACGTCTCGATAATCGCCGAGATGATCATTTCCTTGTTGGCGAAATACTGGTAAAGGGACGAAATGTTGACCCCTGCGTGGGCGGCGATCCGATTGGTATTGAGTTGTTCGATTTTCTGGGTCGAAATCAATTCCCACGTCGCATCAATGATGCTGAAGACCGTGTTTAGTGCCCGTTGCTGTCGGGGAGTCTTCAACAACGATCGGGTCGGAATTTTCCTGTCGTCAATGTCGGCCACGGCCTGCCCGTAAAGTAAGTTGAAAGTAAGTTATGCTTTGTTCTAGGATAGCAATTCATTGATAATCGAACAACGGGGATGGATGATTATGAGACCTTTTACAAACAACTCGCCCGAGCCGGGTGCTGTGCTCGCGTCGTTTGCAATTATCGTCGCAGCAATTGTGACAATCGGTTGCGTAGCCGAGGAAACCAGCCAGCCAGACGTAGTGGACCTGACCGTCAGCCTGGCCCCACCCGAATTCGGTTACCAGGTGACGACGACACCGTCGATCGTCCCGGCAGGTACCGAAGTCGAAATCTGCAGCGTCGTCCGTGTAGAACCCCACGGCAACGAAAAGCTGATCTGGTTGAATGAAATGGAAAGCCTGATTTCGGACCATTCGCACCACATGAATGTCGGGTTGGGTCAGTTTTCGTTTTACGACGCGTTTCTGGGCGAAGACGCATTTGAGTCACAATTGGGCATTGGCCTGGGCAATTACGATTGCAAGGAGCTGGACGACCTGATGGAAAGCGCATTGCCGGTGTTTCCCAGCCAGCGGACCAACCAGAAGATCACCCTGCCAGACCGCGTGGGCGCACCCATGCTGGCCCCACTGGTCCTGGTCTTTAGCCATCATTACATCAACACCACGGACGATGACCTGCTAATCAATGCAGCGTTGAACATCTATACAGTGGACGAGGATGCCATCGATGACGTGGCATTCCTGGTATTCGACAGTGATTCAGACCTGGACATCCCCGGCGGCAGCCAAAAAATCGAAGCCCAAACCTGCGTCATGCATCGCGACCTGGACATTGCCCTGGTTTCGACCCATACCCACGAAAAAACGTACTGCGCAACGTTGAACGACTACTATTCTGATACGACAGAAATCTCGGAGGAGCCGTTTTTCGTTAACAAAAACTGGGAAACGCCCCCGATCCTTCATTTCAAGCGTGGCGACTTTCCCCTGCCGGCCAGTGACGGCATCCACTATGCGTGCCACTATTCGAATGACGAGGAACGGGACATTACCTTCGGACCCAGTGCCCGCGATGAGATGTGTGTGTTTGCCGCGGTGGCTTATCCCGCGCCGCTCAGCAAGCAGGCCATTACCGACATCATCGAGCAGAACGACATCAACGGTGTGCTGAGTATGGCGGAAACCATGATCGCGCCCTGCAACGAACGGATCCCGGTCGCCAGCCCGTGGCCAATGACCGAAAAAGCCGGTACCGGTTCATTTGCTGACACCTGTGCCGACTTTACCCAGACGGAATCGAATACGCTGCGGTAAATCACCGCAATCAACAGCCCACTTGTCTGAATTCCGGGCCAAATCAAGTAGACTGAAAAATCGGATTACTTAGTCCGATTGGAATCGCGGTGCCGTCATTACCGAAAGCCAAATTGGTCTGTTTGATGATTGCGGCGTTTTTACTGGTCTCCTGCGAGGCACGTAACAACGGCTTGAATACATTTCCTGGTAAATATGTCGACTTTGACCTCGGCTCCGGGGTTTGCGGTATCACGATAAACGACGAGTTGCACTGTGGCTACGGCCTCGGCGCCAGGCTCAAACCAGTCTCGTTCGTGGACTCGCCGCCTGGTATGTTCTCTTCATTTTCCAAAATCCATGCCGTCGGTGACAGGATTACCGGCTGTTGTTTCGGTGTTTTGCAGACATTGGATGGATCCAGCTATCTGTGGGGCGTCCGGAACGCCTTAATCCGTCTGACGACATTCCAGTCCTGGCGAAGGCGGTCTACATTCCTGGTGCCGACGATGCAGCATTTTTTGGCCGCTCGCGACCGGAGGATTTTGCAGAACGCGGCGAGCATATCATCTGTTACCGAAAAACGTCGGGCAAGGTATCGTGTCTGCCGGGACTGAATAATCCCGACAGGCATGGCTGCGAATTGGATGGCTGCGAACAGCCTGCCGGATTCGGCCTGGCGATCACAGGCACCATTTGGCCGGTGGATGAAAATGGCATTGTCGATCTGGACTGGGCCGCCAATGCAGTCGACCAGTCGTATAACTGCGCTGTTCTGCCTGCAGGAAATGACGCAACCAGGGCAATATGCCGCTATCCGTATGCAATCACCACGGGCCCGATCCAAGATTTTTCGGGCACCGTCAGCACCGTCGAGTTTGATACGGGCGTTGCCAATCCGTCCCGCGTGATCGTAGGAAGCAGTGACTACTTCCCGTACGACCTGCCAGTCACATTCAGCCCGTCGGCGCTGGCCGCCACATCGGTCACAGATGCGTTGGCCGAGACTAAGCCGGGGCCCAACGTGTATGTTATTGACGACAATGGAGACCTGTTTTTTGTCGGATATGCTAACTTTTCGTCACCGCTGCCGCTGGGTGTTTTCCATCCGTTTGGTCGACCCGCAAAGATTGACGGTCTGGACCCCGTTGTGGACATCGTCGTCGACCAGAATGTCGCGGCCTGCGTGTTGCACACCTCGGGTGACGTGACCTGCTGGGGTCGCTGGTATGACGAATCAGCAGCCGAACGCCCACTCAAAAAAATACGCCTGCCCTATATTAGTGGCGCGACCAAGATTGCGTTCCCAATTGGGGCTGGAGGAATTTGCTGGCTGGACAACCGCGCAAGATTGAGTTGCGCGCTGTTTGCCGATACTCCTGACGGCCAGACCCTGCTGCGGACCGCAGAACCATCCGGCCCGGGCTACGACTAATCCGGTCGGCAGCACTGACGCTGCATCCCGTAACTGTATTCCAGGTAAACATTCCGCCCCGGGAACCAGATCCCGGATCCGTGGGCCTTGTATTGATTGTCCAGAGCGTTCTCGATGCCGAACTCCCAACTTGGCTTGTTGGGAGCAGTAGGACTTGGGCCTGCTCGTGTTCGAGGGTCCGGCATCGTGCTGATCAGCGGCAACCTTACAAATCGCCGCTATTGGTCCAGAAAGCTAGAATATTTGAGATGTTGCGCCAAAATTGTAATTCATTGACGATTACGACAAGTCTACCGTGCCGCTGACGCGGTCCGAAATAGAACAGGCACTTTCAGAACTGGGCAAAGAGGCGCAGGCCCACGGTGTCAAAGTACGGCTGTTGATTGTAGGTGGAGCCGCAATGGCACTGCGATTCGGCGCACGGGACAGCACCAAAGATATTGACGCGGTGTTCCTGGAACCAGCTGACGCTGCTAATGTCCGTCGTCTGGCGAGCAATGTCGCGATTCGAATGGGGTTGCCAGACGACTGGCTGAACGATGCCGTAAAGGGCTACATTCGGCCACCGGTGGACGAAACCGTTTTGTTTGAGTCACCCGGAATTGTCGCTACTATCCCCTCGTTGGCCCAGCTAGCGGCCCTGAAACTGTCAGCCTGGCGCGACGATATTGATATTTCAGATGCGGAAACGATACTCCGTGAACTGAAGAGTTCAGGTACACCACGTGATGAATCCTGGGCTGCCATTGAACGCTATCTTGTACCAGGCATGGAACTGAAAGCCAGGCTCGCATACAATGAATTATGGGAACAATTGTGACACCAATACTCGAAGAAATGGCTGAATCACTGCTTCGACGGGATGCTCTGGCGCTTCGTGAGCTTGCCAATGAATGGTGGCAACGATTCGACGACGCTGAAATCTGGACGGAGCCGAATAATCCTGACCACGATATCCTGGCTGTAGCCGCGGCACTTGCGGAATTGTTTGCAGATCGAGCTGGTGTTGCGCCACCAACCTGGACGGCGAGCGCAGGTCAGTTGGAAAAGCCCTTCTACGCCTTGGCCGCCGCGTCGCGCCTGAAAACAGTGCGTGAAATGTGTGAACAGGAATCGCCAACGCCCCTGCAAAAAAGGGGAATTCTGGCCCCTGGTGCCTTTTTGGAATCCGCTTGAATCCAGCGCCCTTCAGGCAAATCCCCTACATCCCGTAACTGTACTCCAGGTAAAAACTCCGCCCCGGAAACCAGATCCCTGACCCGTGGGCCTTGTATTGCTTGTCCAGGGCGTTTTCGACGCCGAATTTCAGGAACCCCCGTTCGACAATCGGTAGCCCCGCGCGCAGGTTGAGCACGGCGTAGCCGTCGGTGCCACCGGCCGGAATGCGGGCATCGCTGATGTCGCCGCCTGACAGGCGGTCCTGTTGGTTGGCCCAGATTATATCTGCCAGCACATGGCCACCGTCGGCCAGGTCATACCGGACCCCGAACATCCCCTGTTGCGGCGGCATCCGCCGCAACGGTTCGACTTTGACCAGTGAGCCACCGGACTTTTCCAGCCGGTCACCGACCGTATAGGCGTAGGTGGCCAGCAACCACAGGTCGGTAACCACGGCGGCCTCGACGCTGGCCTCGGCTCCCTGGATCCGGGCACGGCCCACGTTCTGGCGCTGGGCGACGGTTTCATTTTCGCCATCCCCATCCACATCAACGGTCACATCCACCCGGTCAATCAGGTCAAACATCTCGTTGCGAAACCAGAACGCCTGGGCGC
>JBFJWU010000253.1:0-5326 GCA_041623475.1 bacterium
AATGGCCAGGGGTGTGGATGACCCGGCCGCCGCCTGGTATCACACTGCCGTGCTGCAGCCGGACATCTACTGGAACGTTGCTGAAAAAATTCTTGCCGCCCATAAACAGCTCGATTGCCGAATCAACTTTGTCCTGGTCCAGGCCTGATTCGTCCAGGTAATTACGCAGGGTACGCCCCGCCATGACGATGCGCTCGTCGTATTGTTCAAGGACGCGGCTGTCCAGCTCGTGGCAATAGATTTGTGGGCGGGCGACCTGGATCAGTTGTGGCAGGTATCCGTAGTGGTCGACGTGCCCGTGGCTGATAATCAGGTGCCGCAGCTGGGTTTCGCTGCTGAATACACGGAACACGCGGCCCATGACCTTGATTCGGTCCTCCCAGTCCTCGCCGGTACTGGGCAGGCCGCTGCCAATGTCGATCAGCGTGGGTTCGTCAATATCCAGGTAGTAACAGGCGGTGTCGTGATTCGGGAAGCTGCGGATCTGGATCTGGTATATTCGCATGCCGCCGCTGGTTACAAACACCTGGATCCCGCCGAAGCCCCACTGTTTTACATAACTTGAGGTCCGAATCTGATCGGCATCGAATCCATCCAGGGGCCGCAGTTGTTCCAGCCGTCGCCTGTGCAGTTCGTCGGCCGGTTGATCACTGAGGAATGCGGCCAATTCATCCAGCGCGGACCCGAAAACACCGGTTTCCAGCAGCGAGACCTCGGCTTCGGCGAACCAGCGCTGGACGCGAATTTCTTCCTTGTAGGTCAGCATGTCGTTGGCCTGTTCATCCCGTTATTGTAGTCGTCCCGCAGGGCAAATGTCCTAGACGGTGTCGGCAGCATCTGCGAGAATGACCCCAATGACAACCTCAGACGACAAACTGATTGCGTCCCTGGCTGCAGGGCAGGCCGTACCGCTCGTTGAATGGGTACTGGCCGATACCGAAACACCTGTAACGGCCTATGCAAAGCTGCGAAAACTGGGTGCCTGCGTGCTTTTTGAAAGCGTTGAGGGTGGTGAAACCTGGGGTCGCTATTCGATTATCGGGCTGGCTCCGCGGCGGACTGTTCGAATTGACCGTTCTGGCCAGGTGACATTGGACGGCGAAACAATCGGCAACGGGCAAGATCCCTTTGATACGCTGCGTGACCTGTTCAATGAACTGGACCTGGCAGATGATCCGGACGGGCAATGGCCGCGTTTCCTGGGCGGTTGGGTCGGATATTTTGGGTACGGCACGATCCACTGGATCGAGCCAACCGTGCCGGACGACAAAGAGGAAACGACGCCGTTCCCCGATGCCATTTTTAATGAGATCGATTTGGCCGTACTGTTCGACAATGTTCGCCATACCCTGGCGGTCGTCAGTATTGCTCGACCGGATGTCGATGTTTCGCCAGAACAGGTCATTTCTGAATCCCGCGCCCGTATTACCGGTGTCAAACAGGCACTGGCCGCGCCACTGGAGTTGGCGACGATTCCGGTCGCTGACGACACCGAGTCGGTGGAGTTTGCTCCTGTGCAATCGCCGGAAAGCTTCAAACAATCGGTACGCGATGCCGTCCAGGCAATTATTGAAGGCGAAGCGATCCAGGTCGTCCTGAGCCAGCGGTTCCTGGCGCCATTACAGACGGATCCATTTACGCTGTACCGCGCATTGCGCCTGGTAAACCCGAGCCCCTACCTGTTTTTTATGGAGTTTCCCGAAGGCGCACTGATTGGCAGCAGTCCGGAAGTCCTGGTTCGGAAGGACGGGGACCAGGCGGTCGTCCGCCCGATTGCCGGAACCCGTAAACGGGGCCGAACGGAGGCACGGGATCGTGAACTGGAGGCAGAATTGCTGGCGGATCCCAAGGAGATCGCGGAACACGTTATGCTGGTCGACCTTGGCCGCAACGACCTGGGGCGTGTCTGCAAGGCAGGGACTGTACAGGTAACCGAACAAATGGTAATTGAGCGCTACAGCCACGTAATGCATATCGTCAGCAACGTCGAAGGAACCCTGGCAGATGACCTGGACGCGTTGGAACTGTTGCGGGCCTGCTTCCCTGCCGGGACTGTGTCCGGTGCGCCCAAGGTTCGGGCGATGCAACTGATCGAGGAACTGGAGCAGCTGCGGCGCGGCCCGTATTCCGGGGCCATTGGCTACTTTGACTACCGTGGCGACATGGATACCGGTATTGCAATACGGACATTCTTCGCGTGGGGCGACACAGTTGCGTTGCAGGCTGGGGCCGGGATTGTCGCCGATTCCGATCCGGACCTTGAGTACAAGGAAACCCTGAACAAGGCTGGCGCGTTGTTCGAGGCCGTACGGCTCGTACAACGCGGATTCACGCTGGATCCTGTCTGAAAGGGCAGGACTGATGGTTATCCAATACACTGTATTTGGGGGCGCACGTGGTCCGTGTGGACCGCTTCCGCAAGAGGAGATTCCGCGGCCATGATCGTGGTGATCGACAATTACGATTCATTTACCTACAACCTGGTGCAGTATCTGCAGGAACTGGGTGCCACTGTACACGTGGTTCGCAATGATGCGGCAACAGTGGACCAGGTCGCAGCCATGAATCCGCGGGGAATCCTGATCAGTCCTGGCCCGTCTGATCCCGACCACGCCGGGATCAGCGTCGAGGCGATCCGCCAGTTGGGGCCCAGGATTCCGACACTGGGCGTTTGTCTTGGACACCAGTCCATTGGCGCGTGCTATGGCGGTAGAATTGTGCGCGCGCCGCAGGTACGGCATGGCAAAACCAGTCCGGTCCATCACGACAGCCAGGGTGTGTTTGCCGGTTTGCCTCAACCACTGATTGCGACTCGGTACCATTCGCTGGTGATTGATCCAGATTCGATCCCTGACGAGCTGGTGGTCACGGCGACCAGTACGGATGATGAATTGATCATGGGTGTACGGCACCGCGAGTTCCCTGTCGAGGGTATCCAGTTTCATCCGGAAAGCATTCTCAGCGAACACGGCCACGATTTGCTGGCCAATTTCTTGACAAAATGCGGATTGCAACCGGCTGCCTGATCGCCGCGATGGCGATTACCTGGGGGCGGCCCGCCATGGCCGACGACGGTTATACGGCAGGACTGCAGGCCTTTGCCCAGGAACAATACGAGGACGCAATCCGCCATTTCCAGGGGGCCCTGGATCGACGACCCGGATATGCTGCGTACGCGTATCACCTGGCGATGAGTTACCTGCGTAATGGACAGAAGGAAAACGCAGTAGAGACGTTTTTCCAGGTCGTTGACGCAGACTCTGCAGACCAGGAGCTTCGCGAGAAAGCGTGGGTTAACCTGCTGCGCGCCAAAGTAGACCTGACACTCTATTCCGAGGTCGAAAAAGATGGTTCCCGCGCAGCGGCGGCGTTGCCAGGCAGCGCCGAGATCCTTAACCAGATCGGCCGAGCCAGGCTGAATAACAATGATTTTTCCGGCGCCGTTGATATGTTTGTCAAAGCGACGCGGCTGGACACAAGCAGTTGGACCATCTACAACAACCTTGGCCTGGCGTATCTGAAACACAGCAACTTGAAGGGCGCAATGCACGCGTTTGAGCGTGCCGCCGAGTTGAACGGCCGACTTCCATTTATTTTCAACAACCTGGGCGTGACCTACGAACGGTTACAGGAATATGACAAGGCAATTGTGGCGTTTGAAAAAGCGTTGGCGCTGGATCCTAACTATAAGAAGGCGCGTATGAGCGCCAAGCGCGTTCGCAAGTTGCGTGCACGGGAAACCGGCGGCAAGTCCTACGTAATCGAGTAATTCGCGTCCCAGCAACAGGATTGGCTCAAATGAGTGTAGGATCGATTATCGACGGCCTTTTGGGCGGTCATTCATTAGACCAGGCAGAGGTCCGTCAGTTGTTCGGGCAGTTGATGGCAGGAGAATTCCAGCCAGAGCAGGTGGCCGGCCTGCTGGTGGCCATGCGTGCCAAGGGCGAGACCGAGGCCGAAGTCGCTGGAGCCGCCCAGGCCATGCGAGAGGCCAGCGTCCGGATTTCAGCACCGGAAGGGGCGGTCGATCTGTGCGGAACCGGGGGCGACCAGTCCGGGACAGTAAACGTCAGTACGGCAGCGGCATTTGTCGTTGCCGCTGCCGGTATCCCGGTCGCCAAACACGGCAATCGTTCGGTCAGCTCAAGATCCGGCAGCGCCGATGTTTTGGAAGAGCTTGGGATTCCCATTGACCTGACCGGTGCTGACGCAGAAAACGCGATCGCTGAATTCAATTTTGCCTTTTTATTTGCACCCAATTTTCATCCGGCAATGAAACACGCGATCGGGCCCAGGCGGGCTCTTGGCATTCGCACGATTTTTAATCTGCTGGGCCCGTTGACCAATCCCGCAGGGGTTCGCCGCCAGATCATGGGTGTGTTTGACCGTAAGTGGGTCGAGCCCCTGGCCCGCGTCCTGCACCGGTTAGGAGCCGAACACGTACTGGTGGTTCATTCCGAGGACGGGTTGGATGAAATCAGCCTGGGTAGTCCAACCTGGACGGCAGAATTGGTGGATGGGCAGGTCCGGGCGGCCATGCTGGAGCCGGAGGAACTTGGATTCAAGACAGGTTCGCTGGCCGATATCGCTGGTGGGGATGCTGCCCACAATGCGCGTTCGATCCTTGCGGCGCTGGAGAATATTGACAATCCGCTGTCCCAGTGGATCGCTGCAAATGCTGCCGGGGGTATTCGCGTCGCACAGGATCAGGATTGGGCTGACGCGATTGATCTGGCACGGGAAACGATTCGTTCCGGAGCAGCGCGCGACCTGGTTGATAAACTGGCATCGTGAGCACCATCCTGGAACGGTTGTGCGCGCGGCGTCTGGAAGATGTTCAGGCCGCCAGTACCAGGTTGCCGCTTGCGGAACTGCAGCAGGCCGTGGCATCACTGGGGCCGGTCCGGTCGCTGACGGCTGAGATCCGGGGACGGCGGGCATCTGGTCGGCGGGCTGTTATTTCCGAAATCAAACGTGCAAGTCCCAGCAAGGGGCTTATTAATGCCGACGTTGATGTTGTCCAGCAGGCAACTACATATGCCGATGCGGGTGCCGCCGGAATCAGTATCCTGACTGAGCCACACGAATTCCTGGGTACCGATGACGACCTTATCGCGGCCCGGACAGTCGTCCCGGACACGCCGATCCTGCGCAAGGACTTTACAGTTGATCCCTATCAAATATGGGAGGCGCGGTATATTGGCGCTGATGTCATCCTGCTGATTACCAGTGTCCTGGGCAACAGGCTTGGGGAAATGCTGGACATTTCGGCCAAGGTCGGTGTCGAGGTCCTGGTTGAGACGCACGATGCCGACGAACTGAAGCT
>JBFJWU010000254.1:0-5304 GCA_041623475.1 bacterium
GATCGGCACAATCGGCACGCGGGCGTCGATCGCCAACCGGGCGAATCCCGTGCGACCCTGCCAGTGCAGGTCCTCGCGACCAAAGCGGCTGTTCATGATTTCGGGCACGCCACCTGGATAAGTCAGCAGCATCTGTCCATCATCCAGCAATGCCCGGGCGTTTGTGGCGTTGCCCTCGACGGCACCCACGGCACGAGCCACCCGTGCGGTCAGGTTATTTCGAAACCAGACCCGGTCAGCCATGCTGCGGGCGAACCGACCGCAGTCGCGAAGCAGCAAGCGGATCAGGATAAATGCGTCAAAATCCAGACGCCCGTGGTTACTGACCAGCAGGACAGACCCGTCCACCGGGATGCGGTCGGCACCGTGCAGTTCGGTGCGATGGTACCATTGCCGCAATGCCCACGGCGCCAGCAGCCACCGCCCCTTGTCGGGGTCAAAAAACTGCGTTTCAGTCGGCAGGTTTATCCCCGGCGACCGGTGTGATGGATCGTGCAAACCGCACCACCCGGTTGGCGAAATCTTCGGGACGCTCGGCGTGGGGCATGTGACCGGCATCTTTGACCAGGTAGGATTCGGCACGCGGCAGGATATTCTGCATATCTCCGAAAACACTGGTCGGCACGATCACGTCGTGCTCGCCCCAGACGATCAGGGTGCGGATGCCCGCGTCGTCGATGGCCTGCAGTTCCGGGGTCAGATCGTGCAGCGGCATCTGGCGCAGGCTTTCGCGGACGGCGCGTTCAAACCCCCGGATCCGGGCTGACATGGCGTAGCGTTCACGAAAGTCCCTGTCGGCACGAACGGGGCGATAGAACCCGCGCTCGAATCCTTGCTCAATAATGACCGGCATCATGACCGAGATTATGTACTCGCCCAGCAGCGGTACATGAACCAGCTTGCCGGCCGCCGGTGTCGCAAACGGCAGGCCGGCGTTGTCCACCAGGACCAGGCCGCGGACGGCCGATGTATCGGCGGCGGCATAGTCGATCGCGATCGCGCCGCCCATGCTGGTCCCGACAACGATCGGGTCGACGATCTTGAGGGCCGCAATAAACTGGCGCAGTTGCTCGCGATACATCAGTCGGTCGTACGCGTACTCATCACGGCGTTCAGAAAATCCATGCCCCAGAGTATCCATTGCATAGACGGTATGGTGCTTTGCCAGAATTGGCAGCGCCTGGTCCCAGACACTGAAATTGCCGGTCAGGCCGGCAACCAGGACCAACGTCGGTCCGGTGCCTGCACGGACATAGTGGGTCCGGCCAATGGGCAGATCGACATACCGACCTTCGTCCGACCCCGGGGCATTGGCGGGAGCAGCGTACTGTTCCATCTCCAGCGCAAACGGCAGGAACCCCAAAACGACGACACCCAGTGCCAGGACAGCCCGGATTACTTTGCGACGTACAGCACTCATGCAGACAAGGTATCACGTCGCCGGTATTGCAGGACGGCCCAACCGGTGATCAACCGGTACCGCCTCGGGCACCGAACCCGCCTGCTGAAGCCCGCCGATGCTGAATAATTTACTGCGATCAAAGGCATTTTTTACGGCTGTGATAAAATGAGCTATCTGTTTGAAGTTCCTTTGAAAAGAGAAGACCTTATGAACGAGGCGCCAAGCCTTGCCATTTTCTGTGATTTCGAGAACATCGCCATCGGTGCCCGCGAGGCCAACATGGACGATTTCGATATCGAGATTGTCCTGGAACGACTGCTGGACAAGGGCCGTGTCCTGGTCAAGAAAGCGTACAGCGACTGGGAACGTTACAAGACGTACCGCAAGAATATGCACAACGCCGGATTTGAGCTGATCGAGGTCCCCCACGTGTCCTATTCCGGCAAGAACTCGGCCGATATCCAGATGTGCGTCGATGCTCTGGACCTGTGCTACACTCGCGACCACATTGATACATACGTCATCCTGTCCGGTGACAGCGATTTCTCGCCCCTGGTTCGCAAACTGCGCGAAAACAACAAAACCGTGGTCGCGATGGGTGTCAAGAAATCCAGCAGCGACCTGTTGATCGAAAACTGCGACGAGTTTATTTACTACGACGACCTGGTCCGCAAAAAGGCCGGTCGCAACAAGAAGCGCGGTAGCAGCAACCGCAAATCCAGCACCAAGTCCGGCACCCAGAAGAAATCCACCACCAAGGCCTCGACACAGGCCAAGACCGAAAAGATGGGCGACAAGGACGAGGCAATCGACCTGGTCCTGGAAACCGCTGAAACCCTGCTGGCGGAGCGAGACGGCCAGTTATGGGGTTCGATCATCAAGCAGACGATCAAGCGTAAACGCCCCAATTTTGACGAATCGTACTACGGCTACCGGACGTTCAGCGAACTGCTGGAAGATGCCCAGGACCAGAAGCTTCTGGAACTGAAGCTGGACGAGAAATCGGGGGGGTATCTAATCCTCAATCTCGGCCCTGAAGCCTGACCGGAAAACCATTTTCAGAATTGGCCAGTGGAACTTTTGTCTACAGCCCCGTGTTTGAGTCGTCGCCAATCTGGCTTCCCCTTGATTGAGCCGCACGCGAACTCGTTGTGTTGAGGTCCGGAATCCAAGCCCGCAGGAAACAATCTGGCTGAAGCCAGAACAATTTTGTCGCAAGGCCGGCTTGCCGCGACACGGGCCATCCCCCGGGGCACTGCCCAAACTGAAATACCGCGAACAAAAACCACTAAAATATCCCAATGGATTCGGTCACTGCATCATGCAGAACCTTTTGAAACACTCGCCGGCAAAGACGAATGTCAGAAAACGTTTATTAACGTTCGGGCTGGTTGCGATCCTGCCCGCCTGCCTTTTGGATTCGATAGAAATTTTTCGCGAGATGGAGCGCGCCCTGACCGCACTGGACCAAAGTGTTCACGCGGTACTGGGCCTTACCGACCTTGAAGAAATCTACAGTTACGAGCGGCACTTCCCGCTGGAAATTTTCCTGGCAGGGATCCGGGAATTGCAGTCCCTGCTGCCAGGCAGGCTGGACCACAGGATCTTTGCCGACGGGGCGGCGGATTCCAGCTGCGCCGTCGACAAGATCGATCAGGCACCACCCCTGTCTGCTTTAGGCAGGACTTGTACATATCGTGCGGCAGGGACTGAAATTGATTTGTGGTTTCCTTTGGCGGCAACCGAAATTCACGATGCGTCTGTCACAGGCCACATTTTTCGCTCCAGCCTGGGCGGCAAAAGGGTCACCATGGAGGTTTCGCAGGCTACCCGGACCGGACCGGGCCGCCAACCGGATTTATGGGTCGAACCTGCCCGGGTAGCCATCGAAAGCGGATCATTGTCGACCGGGGAACCACAGACAACATCAACGGAACTGCTGCTCAACTTTGGTGGCTGTCCCGACCCTGTTGTCGATTCGCGCCTGTGTCGCAATCGCATCGATAAGACTGATATCTATACAGGTTTCTCAAGGTTCGTATCCGGCAACGGCATAACCAGTGCCGCGCAAATTAGCGGCAACATTCCGCTGACGTCCGCCGCATTCCCGGCAACATTCACAGGCAAGTACCATCTGGACTATCTGCCGCCGGCGACTGACCCGGTCGCCAGTTTGACAATTTCGGGAACCATGGCACCTGCACGCCGCATTGGCACAGCAACAGAAACACTGGTTAACCGCGACGGGACGACCACAGTGACCCATGTGTTTGCCCGCCCGGGAGCCATTGCCGTAACCCGCAATACATCATATGGTCGCCAGGTCCAGACGTTTATGGACGCCTCTGGCGGCCGTTTCGAACGCACGACGCTGTTCGAGCCCGGGCACAATCTGGTTTTACGATACGAATCGGGCCTGCTTGATGGCCAGCTGATAACGATGGAACGGCGCGAAACGAACCACCACGGCAAAACAAATATTATTCACGCACAACTGACCAATGGGGAGGGGTCCATTCGGGGCGAATTCACCCACGAATCCCGCGAAATTTCCGGGGTTCTGGATATCCACCAGACCGATATCGGGCAGCAGTTCATCGGCCAACTGGAGCAACCCGGTGATCGTGTCACATTCATCGATGGTTTTGCGATGGCGAGCGGCGGGTTTTCTGCAAATTTCCAGATGACTATTCCCGGCGCAGACTGCGACCTGGTTGCTGCGCGCAAGGGCGACCAGAACGTCATTGGCTATTTTTTCCGCAACGCCGCCGGAAAGACAGTTGGCGAATTACGGTATTGCACCGGACGTTCAGGAACGGTCAATTATGCCAGGATCACACGCGCCCCCGGGAAGCCGATCACGATCGACGCGATTGCCAGCCGGCGCCAGGTACTCCAGACGCCCGACGCTGGAGAATTCCCCTAGACGGGTATTCTGTGCCGACACAAGGTGAGCAAAGCGGCGAAAATCAACTGGAATTGCCCGCTGTTACAGATCCTGACGGACCAAGACAAAGTAATTCCCCGTCAGTTTCCCCTTCTTCACCGCCCGTCCAATGGACACGTGGTCGCTGACTTTACGCATCACATCGACCATCTTGCCGTAGACCAGACTGCTGATCAGGCCGTTGTTTTCGGAAATCGGTGATGGCCACTGGCTGACCGTCGCAGTCGGCACGCGGTAGTAATTGACACCGACCTCGCCGTTGTCCTGCTTTTCAACCACAAAGTAGCCATTGCCCACCAGCGGACGCAGGTGACCTTCGTTATAGCCCCACAGCTCTTTTGCACCTTGCTCCGGTCGCAGCATGCGCTTTTCAAACGACCGGAAGCCCGGCGGCATGGAATTCCAGCCAATGTGATGGACAGGTGTCATGTCAGGAACGGAATCGGGAACAAAATAATCCAGATCCATGTTCCGGCCCTCGACTGCGGCATACAGCGTTTTCTGGCGTCCCTTGCCCAGGCGCCGGGTTTCGGCAACGCGCTGGTCGTGGCTCAGGTCGTTCAGGAACGATGCCAGGCCGTCCAGGTCCTGCCAGTTGTTATTTGCAAAGTCAAGAATATTCATTGTCGCTGGCCTCCACCTGTCTGCAGCCACATCGTCGGCTGCCGGGTATGTCATTCGGGATTGTGCCGTTCGGCGACGATATTGTAACGCAGGCCCGGATGTTCGCCGAAACCGGTCGCCCCCGCAAATGCCGCTCGATGCCTGCTGCCGGGTACAATGCCAGCAGACAACCGCCAACCGGACGGATGTAATCGAAACGTGTCGACCAGCCTGAACGACCGGCTTGCCCAGGTCCCGGCCCACCGCTGGATCCTGGCGGCGATTGTGGCGACAGGTGCACTGCTTCGCCTGGTCCTGCCGGGCCTCGAAAGCCTGTGGCTGGACGAGATCC
>JBFJWU010000255.1:0-5299 GCA_041623475.1 bacterium
CCCCGATCGCGCCGCCAACGGCTATGGCCAACAATGAATTCATGGCAGGCACATTCAAACATGGCCAATCCGTGCGGTCAAAATGAATTGAAAGAATTTGAATCGCTGCGCGACTAAAATGACACTGGGATTTCAGATCCCGGTGTTTTGCAAGGAAACCGATCAACAATGAGCGAACCGATTCATATACAGACAGACGAACCCCAGCCGTTCGCCGAGCGGGTTCTCCGCGAGACCGGGCGGCCATTGATGTCTGCAGGAATAGAGGTGGTGCAGGTCAATATTGGCCTGCGGTGCAATCTGGAATGTGAGCACTGCCATGTCGTTTCTTCGCCAAAGCGAACCGAGCAGATGGACTGGTCGACAATGGAACAGGTTGTCGGAGTGGCAAACACGGTCCAACCGTCCGTTGTTGACATTACCGGCGGGGCGCCGGAGATGCACCCCCGGTTCCGGGAGTTTGTCGAACTGCTTCATGCCAGCGGGCACCACGTCCAGGTCCGGACGAACCTGACTATTTTCTATGAGCCCGGATATGATTGGTTGCCCGGTTTTTTCCGAGATCACCAGGTCGAACTGGTTGCGTCAATGCCCTGTTACCTGAAGGACAACGTCGACAGACAGCGGGGTACAGGCACTTTTGACAAAAGCGTTGAGGCCTTGCGCTGGCTGAATTCGCTGGGTTACGGGCGCGACTCGGCATTGCCGCTGCACCTCGTTTACAACCCGACCGGCGTTCACCTTCCCCCGGACCAGGCCGGTCTGGAAGCTGACTATCGGCAGCGCCTGGCCGATGACCATGACATTTATTTCACCGGATTGTTTACGATCACCAATATGCCGATCGGTCGTTGGCGGGCGGATTTGCAGCGCGAAGGCCGACTGGACGATTACCTGGGGTTGTTGGCCTCGGGTTTCAATTCCGAAACCGTGCCCGCGTTGATGTGTCGTCACCAGATCGAAATTGGCTGGGATGGCACGTTGTACGACTGTGATTTTCACCTGGCGCACAGATTGGGCCTTCACGAATCGGTTCCCGGACACGTTCGTGATTTTGATCCGGACGTGCACAGCGTCCGGACCATTGTTACCCGTGATTACTGTTACGGATGTACGGCCGGCGCAGGGTCTTCGTGCGGCGGGGCGCTGGCTTGATGACCGCCCGCCTTGTCTCACCAGGCCTGTGCCTGCTGGCGATGGCTGCAGTCCTGCATTCGCCTGCCGACGCAAACGAGAGCTGTTCGGATTTCAGTCGGTACGGCCAGGTCCTGACGGTTTCTGTCAATCAGGAGGGCCTTGTCGACTACGCGGGCCTCAAAGCTGATCGATCAGGCCTGGACGACGCGATCAATGAATTTGCCAACTGCCTGCCTGGTGTTCTCGACAAATTGACCGAGGACGGGCAGATCGCGTTTTGGATCAACGTCTACAATGCTTTTACCCTGCAGGTCATCATTGACCACTATCCGATAGCCGGTGGACTGCTTGGTCGGCTGGCTTGGCCGGAAAACAGTATTCGCCAGATTCCACGTGTATGGAAGTCGTTCCGGGTCCACACTTATGCCCGGCAGCTGTCGCTGAATGACATCGAGCATGAGATCCTGCGGAAAAAATTTGATCGGCCCGAAATTCATATGGGACTCGTGTGCGCCTCGTTGGGGTGTCCGGTTCTTGCCACTACGCCGTACACAGGCCCAACGCTGAGGGCTCAGCTGCGCTCGCAGGCGATACAGTTTTTGTCGCGGCCAGCAAATTTCGCATTTGGCCCCGAGGATAATACGCTGTCGGTATCCAGTATTTTTGACTGGTTCGGCGAGGATTTTTCCGGCTATCCAGGAGCGATGACGATGCCCACCGACGTTCGTGGTACCACGCCAGGTGTGCTGGCATATTTGCATGACCACGTCGACGCTGATGCCGCCGAACGAATCCGGGCAGGCGGATTCAAAGTCCAGTTTTCTGACTATGACTGGGGCTTGAACGATCAGGCGACCGCCGGTGAATAATTCAAGAATGGATATCGAACGCGGACCTGCGACCGAGGAAAACCCGACCCGGAGCTCGCGAACCCGCGTAATCGTCTTTGCCGGTGTTGTCATGATCCTGTTCCTGATCGGAACGCAGATCGATGCGGGCCACGAGATCGAACGGTTGAAATCATTTATCCGAGGGCTGGGGCCAGTGGGACCGGCTGCCTTTGTCGCGATCTATGTTGTCGCGACGGTGACGGCTATGCCGGGTTCCATCCTGTCAATTGTTGCCGGTGTCCTGTTCGGAACCTTGTGGGGTACCGTGATCATCAGCATTGGCTCGACGCTTGGAGCAGCGGCCTCGTTCCTGATTGCCCGATACATTGCTCGCGATGCCGTCCGGCAGTGGCTGTCCGGGAAGCCGGCCTTCCAGCGACTGGAAACCCTTTCTGCGAACCGGGCAGCGCTGATCGTCGGAATTACACGGCTTGTCCCGTTGTTTCCGTTCAATCTGTTGAACTACGGTTTCGGGTTAACCAATATTCCGTTTCGAACGTACCTGTTCTGGTCCTGGTTGGGAATGTTGCCCGGCACCATTCTCTACGTTGGTGGATCGGATGCGGTTGCCCGTTCTGTGGCAGGAGATTCGTCGGTGGCCGTGATCGCTGTTGTCGGGATAATTCTTGTCCTGCTGTTGGTCCTGGGTCGAATCGGTCGCAGGAAACTGAATGAACTGGACGCAGAGGCCGGCGAGCCGCAGGTCAATGGCGAGGTCACGACATGACGCGGCCAATTCCCCGTTCCGGCAGTCCTTACGATGTTGAACGCCTGCGGCACGTGGCGCCCGATGACTGGACCAATCCTGAACCCGCCGAGTTGTATGACCTGGTCGTCATCGGCGCCGGGTCCGGTGGCCTGGTGACTGCGGCAGGCGCGGCCGGACTGGGCGCGCGCGTTGCCCTGGTCGAGGCCGCAGAAATGGGCGGTGACTGCCTGAATGTGGGCTGTGTTCCGTCAAAGGGGCTGATATCTGCGGCGCGGGTTGCCGCTGCAGCGCGATCTGCCGGCACCTATGGGATAACCGCCCCCGATGTAACCGTCGAATTTGCCAGAGTTATGGAACGCATGCGGTCCATTCGAGCCGAGATCAGTCCGGTGGACGGTGCGGCGCGTTTCCAGAACGAGCTGGGCGTCGACGTCTTTCTGGGCAGGGGTCGTTTCGTTAAGGACGGGCGCGTAGACGTTGCAGGGCAGCACCTCAACTGGCGACGAGCAGTGATTGCAACCGGTGCAAGGGCGGCATTGCCTCCGGTGGATGGACTTGCAGAATCTGGCCCGTTGACCAATGAAACTGTTTTTGACCTGGTTGAAGCGCCTGGACGGTTATTTGTGATCGGTGCGGGGCCGATCGGTTGCGAACTGGCCCAGGCGTTTGCCCGCCTGGGCAGCAAGGTGACACTTGCCGACATCAGCGAGCGCGTCCTGCCACGCGAGGATCCAGAGGCTGCTGAACTGATTACGAACCAGCTGCGAGTTGATGGTGTGAACCTGGTTCTTGGAAGCCAGATCAAGAAAGTAAACTGCCGGGGAGAAACGCGAACGATTGTGCTGGACGGTGGGAACGGTGAGCAGGCAATCGAAGCGGACCATATCCTGGTCGCTGCCGGGCGCATTCCAAACGTCGATGACCTGGGACTGGAGTACGTACAGGTTGACTATGATCACCGGACCGGTGTTGTGGTTAATGACCGGCTGCAAACCAGCAATCCGAAGATCTTTGCTGTGGGTGATGTCGCCGTCCCGTATCAATTCACCCACATGGCCGATGCAACGGCCCGGATCGTGATCCAGAATGCCTTGTTTTTCGGCCGCAAGAAATGGACAGACCTGGTTGTGCCATGGGTTACCTACACGGAGCCGGAAGTCGCCCACGTGGGTATCAGCAAGGCAGAGGCCAGCAGCAACGGAATCGAGATTGATGAATACCGGGTTGATCTGAATGATGTGGACCGGGCGATGCTGGACGGCGAGCGCGAAGGCTATGTATCGATCCTGACCGAAAAAGGTCGTGACCGGATCCTGGGCGCGACAATAGTGGCCAGCCACGCTGGCGAAATGATCGGGGAAGTGACCACCGCAATGACGCACGGTATCGGTCTGGGGGGCCTTGGTTCAGTGATCCATCCGTACCCGACACAGGCCGAGGCAGTTCGTAAAGCCGCCGATGCCTACAGTCGAACTCGATTGACCCCGTTTGCTGCCCGCCTGCTGGCATTCCTGATCAAGCTTCGTCGGCGATTATGAGTTCGTCGAATCCTCGCATTACCCGGTATCCTTGATTTCCGCCACCTGACGCGGGACCGGGAATGTGGTTCAATTCCCATTCATGGCAAAGAATTTTTCTGATACATACGGCCCGTGGGCGATCGTGACTGGTGCCAGCTCCGGAATCGGGATGGAATTTGCAACAATCCTGGCCGGACGCGGCCTGAACTGCGTGCTGGTCGCTCGCCGTCAGGACAACCTGCAGAAACTTGCCGCGGAACTCGCAAATGCACACGGTGTACAGACCAAGGTAGTGGCATTGGACCTTGGGCAGGACGATGCTGCGGTTGTCCTGGATCGCGCAACCGAAGAACTGGATGTTGGCTTATTGATCAATAATGCCGGCTTCGGGCACAGTGGCATGTTCCTGGATCTGGAACTGGACCAGCAAATCGAGTGTGTCGATGTCAATCTGCGGACGCCAGTGGCCTTGACGTATCTGTTTGGTCGTCGCTTTCGTGCCCGCGGTCGCGGCGGGATTATCCTTGTTGGTTCGACCGTTTCGTTTTTGCCGGTTCCGGGGTTATCGATTTACGCCGGCACGAAAAGTTTTCACACATTTTTCGGCCAGAGCATTCGCCACGAGATGAAACAGCACAATATTGATGTTCAGGTGCTTTGTCCAGGAACGACCCGAACGGGATTCCAGGAGGTGTCCGGGACGCGTAACTTCCTGGCCATGTCGCCCCGAACCGTCGCCGAGATTTCGATCCGCAAGCTGGGACGGCAGACGGTCGTGGTGACTGGAATTGTCAACAAGGCCGTGGCTTTTCTGACGCGGATTGCTCCCCGGTCGATCGCAACCAGTTTGTCAGCATTTGTCATGCGTATGATGCGCGTCAAGGCGTTACCGCGAACGTAACCACACCGATCAACTGGTCGTGACGTGTGCGCACCTCAACCCGCCAACGTCCTTCCGACTCTTTCGGAAACGCCCTTTTTCGACTCCAGGTACGAAAGCCGTCCTGACGACCGCCGCTGATTTCCAGCGGTATTCGGTCAAC
>JBFJWU010000256.1:0-5264 GCA_041623475.1 bacterium
CCCACCACAGCGACCATCCCGAAGATGCCGTTGATATGGACGATGTCCTGCAACCGGAGGACGTCGAAAAGGTTGCTGAAATCTTCCAGACGCCGCTGACCGGCGCTTACAACTGGGACTACGAGATCGCCGATGCCAAGATCAAGCGGCTCTACGAACTGGGCAAGAAATTCAACTGGAACGTCGAAATCGACATCGACTGGAGCTACACCCACCCAAAGTCCAAGTTTCCGAACGACGAGACGTTCAACCCCTGGGTTGGCGACAAGACCTACGACTCTATGAGCGAAGAACAGAAACTGGATATCGCGTGGCACTTCCACTCGTGGACGCAAAGCCAGTTCCTGCACGGCGAACAGGGCGCGTTGCTGGTCGCATCGCAGCTGGTGTCCTGTGCCCCGACCTACGATGCCAAACTGTACGCGGCATCGCAGACGTTTGACGAGGCCCGGCACGTTGAAGCGTTCAACAAGTACCTGACGCACAAGGTCGGGTTTATGTACCCGGTCAACAAGCACCTCAAAATCCTGCTGGACAAGATCCTGACCGACCCCCGCTGGGACCTGAAGTTTATCGGCATGCAGATCATTATCGAAGGACTGGCCCTGGCGGCGTTCCATAACCAGCGCCTGCTGTCCAGGGACCCGCTGATGACCAACCTGACTGACTACATCATTCGTGACGAAGCCCGGCACGTTGCCTTTGGCGTTACCTACATGGAACAGTTTGTAAAGTCCCTGTCACAGGAAGAACGCGAGGAACGGGCCCATTTTGCATACGAAGCGTGCGTCGTAATGCGCGAACGACTGGTACCGACGGATGTCTTTGAGGTCTGGGGCTGGGATGTTGAACTGGGTCGAAAGAAGATGCTGGAAAGCAAGGTCATGGACCAGTTCCGCAACCTGTTATTTACGCGGATTATTCCCAATTTGAAAAAGATTGGCCTGATTACAGATTCCATCCGGCCAAAATACGACGAGTTGGGGATTCTCGAGTATGAAAACCTTGTCGACGACGGGGTGATCGACTGGGCCTCGATCGAGGAAGAATACCCCAAACTCGAACCAATTCGGGGATAATACCAGACCGACCGCCGCCTGCGGTCGATCGCAGGGAACCATTTATCGGCGTTCGTCGCGTATCGTCAGGCCAGCTGCTGCAGGACGATGTTGTTGTGGGACGATGTAGATGCCCATGAACAGCGACACGAACCAACCCTGGTGGCAATCTTCTGTCATCTACCAGATCTATCCCCGCAGCTTCCAGGACAGTAATGGTGACGGCATCGGCGACCTGCCAGGAATCACCCGCCGCCTGGATTACCTGCAGGACCTGGGGGTCGATGCCATCTGGCTGTCGCCCATCTTTCGTTCGCCCATGCACGATTTTGGCTACGACATCAGCGACTATCGTGCGATCGATCCCGTCTTTGGCACGGCCAATGACTTTAAACATTTGCTGCGCGAGGCCGATCACCGCCGGATTCGTATCATCCTGGACGGTGTCTTCAATCATACGTCAGACGAACATCCGTGGTTTCGTGAATCCCGGTCGTCAACCGACAATCCCCGCCGGGACTGGTACATCTGGCGCCGGAAACGAAACAACTGGCGGTCAATTTTTGGCGGTCCGGGCTGGGAGAAAGATGACGCCACTGGTGAGTACTATTTCCATTCCTTTCTGACCCAGCAGCCGGACTTGAACTGGCACAACCCGGCCGTCGAATCCGCAGTCGTCGATGAAATCCGCTACTGGCTGGACCAGGGCGTGTCCGGATACCGACTGGATGTCATCAATTTCTTCTTCAAGGATGCCGGGTTCAGGAACAATCCGTTCGGGCTTGGCCCGACACCCCGTCCCTACGACCTGCAACAACACATCTATGACCGCAATCGACCGGAACTCCACGACCTGATGAAGCGCATGCGGTCTGTGTTTGACGAATACGACGCGATGATGGTCGGGGAAATCTTTTCCGAGACCCGGGACGCCCGGCTGGCTGCAAGCTACCTGGGTGCCGGTGACCAGTTGCACCTGTCATTCGACTTCTCGCTGATGTACACACCGTGGGATGCCCGGCGGTTTGAGGCCGAACTGCGAACGTACCACGACGCGATTCACCCTGACGCCTGGCCCTGTACGGTCCTGTCCAACCACGACCAGCCTCGCAGCCTGACCCGATTCGGCAAACGCGATGCCGACCGACGGGCGCGGGTCATGGCAGTCTTGCTGATGACCGTGCGCGGGACGCCCTTCCTGTACTACGGCGAGGAAATCGGCATGACGGACGCGCGAATACGCCGTCGCCAGATCGTCGATCCACTGGGCAAACGGTACTGGCCATTTCATCCAGGCCGGGACCCCGCACGGACCCCGATGCAATGGTCGGCTGGTGAACACGCCGGATTTACAACGGCACAGCCCTGGCTGCCGGTCCATCCTGGATACCCGCACACAAATGTAGACAGCCAACTGCAGGACGGTGATTCATTGCTGGCGTTTACCCGGCAGTTAACGCGACTGCGGAGGGAACACCCGGAATTGCGCGCCGCAGGCCTGGAATTTGCCGAATCGGGCACGGTTCCACCGGACGTACTGGCCTACCGGCGTGGCGACATGAATATTTTCCTGAATTTTTCCCACCGCAATCAGTCGGTGGCCGTTGCCGGACCACAGTCCATCATCCTGTCAAGCAGACAACGAACGGAAACCGAGATGTCCGGGCAGATTCCCCTGCAACCCTGCGAAGCAGTGATTTGCAGGCCAATCGCAACAGGCCGTTAGCACTGCCGGCTGACGGCGCTGGACCGTCTAGAATGGCCAGATCATGGGGGCCAGCAACGTCGCCACGACCCAGATCATCAGGCTCAGCGGCAGGCCGATCCGCGTAAAGTCTGTAAAACGGTAGCCGCCAGGACCATAGACCATCAGGTTCGTCTGGTAACCAATCGGCGTAATAAAGCTGGCCGACGCTGCGACCATCAGCACCATATAAAACGGCATCGGGTCCACCTGCATTGCGGCGGCAGATGCCTGGGCAATAGGAAAAACCAGGACCGCGGCGGCATTGTTGGTCACCAGCTCCGTAAACAACATGGTGACACCGTAGACCGCAAACAGGACCCAGAATGGATGACTGCCAGCCAGGCCAATAATCAGGTCCGCAATCGCCCCTGCCGCCCCACTGACCAGCATCGCCTTGCCCAGTCCCAGTGCCGCCCCGATTGCCACCAGCAGGCGCCAGTCGATCGATCGCCGGGCGGCTGCCTCGCTGCAGCACTTGGTCGCGATCATCAGCATCGCCGCGACCAGCGCTCCCTGGAACATGGTCAGCAACCCGGCGGCGACCGTGCCAACCATCAATCCCAGGATACCCACGGATACCCAACGTTTTTCGTATCGTGGCGGTCGCAAATCGTCGACGCGACTGACCAGATAGAAATCCCGCGAATCCCGCCGGCTGTCCATGAATGACTGGTGCGCCTCGAGCAACAGCGTATCCCCCGGCTGCAGGACGATGTCACCAATACGGGATTCGACACGTTCGCCATTGCGGGATACGCCGATCACGACCGCGTCGTAAAACGATCGGAAACGGCCGTCACGGATGGATCGTCCGATCAGCGGGCACAGGTTGGAGACCACGGCCTCCACCAGGACACGATCCCGGCGGGGCGAGTCAAGTTTAAAGACCTGGTTTGTCGCCGGCTGCAGCCCCGGAAACCGGTTGAGGTCGACCATGGATTCAACAACACCGACAAAGACCAACTGGTCGTTACCCAGCAGGCGCTGGTTCCGGCGGACGGCCGTCAGGATATCTCCGTTGCGACTGACTTCGGCCAGGAACGCGCCTTCCAGCCGACGCAGCCCGGCTTCTTCGATCGTCTTTCCGTCGACCGCGCCGCCCGGCTCAACAACCATTTCCAGCGTATATTCGCGGGCATCCGCCAGCGAACTGGCTGCAGATCGCCGGTCAGGCAACAGTCGCCGACCGACCACAGTCAGGTAGACAAGGCCCAGCAACGCGCAGGGCAATCCCAGCATCGTGATTGTAAACATGCTGGTTGACTGCATTCCAGCGTCCAGGATCATGCCGTTGATAATCAGGTTGGTACTGGTGCCAACCAGGGTACACATCCCCCCCAGGATCGACGCATAGCTCAGGGGAATCAACAGTTTGGATGCCGGCACCTGGTTTCGCCGTGCCCAGTCGTGAATAACCGGCATCAGTAATGCAACAACCGGAGTGTTATTCAGGAAGGCGCTCAAAACACCTGTCGGCAGCATGGTCCGGACCTGAGCCGGCATCACCCTGGTGGTTTGCCCCAGTAACCGCTGCACAAATACGGTCGAAACCCCGGTTTCGCGCAACCCGGTCGCAACGACAAACAGCACCGCAACCGTAGCCAGACCCTCATTGCCAAAGCCCGCGAACGCCTGCCCGGCCGGCACGACCCCCAGCAGGATCAGAACACCCAACCCGCCCAGCAAGGCAGTATCTGCGTTTACCCTTGACCGCGCCAGCATAACCAGGACACCGCCGATGGTTCCAATTGTCAGCCAACCGTCGAATTCCACGCGTTTCGCTCCATTCAAACATTGCTGCCGCGAGCCGAAATCACCCAGTGGCGCGGCCAGGCAGCAGTACCCTAATTATCGCGCATTCATGGCGACCAGTCACAGACGCTCGTTCCTGTCGGCAAACGTGCTGTTTTTGGCGGCACGGGATGGTGCAGTCAGCTATCCTTATTCCTATGCGAAAAGTCGGCACCCAGAACCGCATTCGGGTTTTCCCGGCCAGTGAAGTAACATCGATCAATACGGACGCAGAAGTCAGCCCGCGATCCGTTGGCCTGGACGAGTCCGATGTTGCGGCTGTCTGGGACGCGGTCTGCCGCTTTTATTCCACAGGACTCCAGCCCGCTATCGCAATCAGCCTCCGTCGCAGCGGCCAGGTTGTGCTGGACCGAGCCATTGGCCACACTCACGGCAACCTGCCGGGTCGATTTGATCCGGCCCAGTTGCGCCAGGCGACACCGAAATCATTGTTCAGTCTCTTTTCCGCATCCAAGGCCGTAACGGCCATGTGCATTCACTTGCTGGACGAACAGCAAAAGATCCACCTGGACGACCGTGTTTGCGACTACATTCCCGAATTCCGGGCCCACGGAAAAGAAAAAATAACAATTCGCCACATTCTTGCCCACAAGGCCGGCATCCCGTTTGTCGATGGTGTTGACATTAACCTGGACCTGCTGTCTGAC
>JBFJWU010000257.1:0-5233 GCA_041623475.1 bacterium
CATGCTGCTGCTGGACGAACCCACCAACCACCTGGATGCCGAAACGGTCGCCTGGCTGGAAGGCCACCTGCACGACTATGCAGGCACGGTCATTGCCGTCACCCACGACCGTTATTTCCTGGACAACGTCGCCGGCTGGATTCTCGAACTGGACCACGGCAAGGGCATCCCCTTTGAAGGCAATTACACGTCCTGGCTGGAACAGAAACACCACCGCCTGGAACAGGAAGAAAAACAGGAATCAAAACGGCAGAAAGCCCTGGCCCGCGAACTGGACTGGGTCCGGCAGAATCCCAAAGGTCGCCAGGCCAAATCCAAGGCACGTGTATCGGCGTACGAGGACCTGCTCAGCCAGGAAGCCCAGGAACGTCGCGAAAACATCGAGATCCTGATCCCGGCCAGCCGCCGCCTGGGTGACAAGGTCATCATCGCCGACAAGATCGGCAAGAGCTTTGGCGACAAGCTGTTATTCGAGGACCTGTCGTTCCGGCTGCCTCCTGGTGGCATCGTCGGCGTCATCGGCCCCAACGGCGCCGGCAAGACCACCCTGTTCCGGATGATCATCGGCCAGGAACAGCCTGACTCGGGCACGATTGAGACCGGCGAAACGGTGGACCTGGGCTATGTTGACCAGGACCGGCCCCTGGATCCCGAAAAAACCATTTTCGAGGAAATCAGCGGCGGCCTCGAAGAAATCCAGCTGGGCAAACATACCGTTAAAGCCCGCGCCTATGTGGGCCGCTTCAACTTCAGCGGCTCGGACCAGCAGAAACTGGTCACTGAACTGTCCGGGGGCGAGCGCAACCGCGTCCACATGGCCAAGATGCTCAAGGAAGGCGCCAACGTCCTGCTGCTGGATGAACCCACCAACGACCTGGATGTCAACACATTGCGGGCGCTGGAAGAGGCCCTGCTGGAATTCGCCGGCTGCGCTGTGGTCATTTCCCATGACCGCTGGTTCCTGGACCGCATCGCCACCCACATCCTGGCATTCGAGGGCGACAGCCAGGTCGTCTGGTTCGAAGGCAACTTCCAGGAATACGAAACCGACCGCCGCAAACGCCTGGGCACCGACGCCGACATCCCCAAGCGGATTCGCTACAAGAAACTGACTCGGGATTGAGAAACATAGCCACAGAGGCACAGATAAAGAAAAGAGTTTTCCCACCACAGAGGACACGGAGAGCACGGAGTGAAGACAAGAGAAGAAATCCACGGATTACGCGGATAGATATGGATCTGGTGACTCTTGGGACTGAATTCTCCCCATTGGATCTAGCGCCGAGCAGGGTGTCGAGAAACGGATTAAGGGATTCGCACTGCGTAAGTCCCCGGCGGGGGATTTGAGGGAGCAAAGCGACCGAGTCTGTGAATACCCCGTTTTTCGATTCCCGTCAGCGAGGGCATCCCGCGAAGCGGGACGCGGATCCAGGGGCGCCGTTGTTTGCCTGCATTATTCGGCGCGCAATAAATCAGGACCCGTCCGGCAGGACATCCCGCTGCCCGCCGCAGCCATCTGGACGATGCCAGCCGCAGACCCCGCCAAAACAAATCGCGCCGCGCGCCCCATCCCGGGCCACCCGCAGGCAGGCTCAAACATCCCCGACTAAACTATTGCCTATGCGCAAACAACTGACCACAATTGCCCTGGCCGCGGCCCTGGCCGCATGCAACGACCCTGCGCCGAAAACCGCTGCGGGCCTGTCGGGTCCGATCCCGGTCAGCCAGACCACGCGCCTGCCCGGCCTGGATGGTCCGGTCGAGGTCCTGCGCGATCCCTATGGGGTGCCGCATGTGTACGCGCAGACGGATGCCGATGCCGTCCGTGTCCAGGGCTACCTGACTGCTGCCGACCGCTATTGGCAGATGGAAGGCTTTCGCCTGGTCGCCAAGGGCGAAATATCGTCCCTGTTTGGCCCGATCAAGCCCGTCCTGGACCTGGATCTGCAGTACCGGGCGATTTTTATGACCCGCGACGGCCGGCCACAGGGCGAAGTCCTGTACGAAGTCCTGCCCGCTGAAATCAAGGATCTGGCCGACGCCTACGCCGCCGGCATCAACGCCTGGATCGCCGACGCCCGCGCCGGGCGCAACGGCCAGTCGGGTCCCCATTCCTGGTCCGGCGACCGCCTGCTGGGTGTGCTGTTCCCTGACCTGCTGGACCGGGTGCCCCAGTGGACCGGCCCCGACCTGCTGGCCATCGGCCGTTTCCAGCAATGGAACCTGTCCGGGACCCTGGAAATGGAAGAAACCGCCGCCGACCTGCAGGCCGCGCTGACGACGACCCAGTTTACGCAACTGATCCAGTTCAAACCGGCCGCAACATCGGTGGCGATTCCGACCCGGGCCCCGGCCCTGCCATTGCTGGACGACCTGGGCATTGACACCTGGGGGTCCAACAACTGGGTCGTTGCACCCGACGGCACATCCGACGGTCTGCCGCTGGTGGCCAACGATCCCCACCTGGCCTATCTGAACCCGCCGATCTTCCATATGATCGGTATGGATACCCAGACATTCGGTAACGGCGAGTTCAACCTGTACGGTGTGTCATTTGCCGGCATCCCGGGGATCCTGATCGGCCATTCCGAACATGTGGCCTGGGGTGTCACCGTCCTGGGATATGACGTCACTGATTTGTACGAAGAAACATTAAACCCGCAGCGGGATGCCGTCTGGTTCCAGGACGAGTGGGTCAAACTGCGCCGGGTCCCGGTCCATTTGCGGATGCCGGACGGCGGCACGCTGGAAAAGACCATGTGGATTGTGCCCCACCACGGCCCGATCCTGCCCAAAACGCTGGACGATGGCGAACAGCCGCGCAGCATCCGCTGGACCGGCCAGGAAGCGACCCAGGACTTTCGCACCTTTTATGGCCTGGCCAAAGCCGCCGATATGGACGAGTTTTTCGAGGCCGTCGGCCACTTTGGTGTCGGTGCCCAGAACTTCCTGGGCGCCGATACGGCCGGCGAGATTGGCTATTACGGCCACGCACTGCTGCCGGCCCGCGACTGGGACCTGCACGATTATCCGCCGTTCCTGCCGCTCCCGGGCACCGGCCCAGCCGAGTGGAATGGCTTTGTCGATTCCGACCGCCTGCCCCGGGTCCGCAACCCGGCGCGGGGCTATGTCCAGACCGCCAACCACGACATCGTCGGCAACAACACTGACGGGGACCCGCTGAACGACGAACTTTACACCTGGGGCTGGCGCGACCTGGGATTCCGGACCAACCGGATTGAAACAGAACTGGTCGACGGCTTTGGCAGCCACAGCACCGACACAATGGCCGCGATCCAGGCCGACAACCTCAGCCTGGAGGGCCTGCGGATGGAACAGTTCATCATCCAGGCCATCGACGACAATCCTGCCCTGGCCCGGGACCTGGGTGTCGACGAGGCCCGCGAGTACCTGGACGACTGGCAAGGGACCACGCCGACCGGCATCCGCGACGGCGACAACGATGCGCCGGCCGCCGAACAGCGCGAAAGCATCGCCGCGACGATCTATTACACCTGGTCTGACCTGGTCCAGAACGAAACCCTGTTCCAGGACGAACTGGACGCCGCCGGCGATGACCTGGAACTGTTCAGCCTGCGCGAACGGACGCTGGCGATGGTCCGTATCTTTGAACAGTCGGATGACCCCGCATTCGCGGTCTGGTTCGACGATGTCGAGACTGCAAAGGTCGAGACCCGCGACCAGATGACACTGGCGGCGCTGGCCGAGGCGTTTGATATCATCGCCGACCGCCTGGGCACGACGCGACTCAGTGAATGGCAGTGGGGCAAAATGCACCTGTGGAACGCACCGGATTTCCTGGGCATCGTCGGCCTGACCGAGGAAGAACTGGGGCCCGTCGGCCAGCCCGGCGCCAACCATACCGTGGACGTGGCTGACGCGATTCTGACCGACCGGGGATTTGAATCCCGGCAGGGACCGGCGACCCGCTACATCGCCCAGGTCGGCCCCGATCGGGTCCGCAGCTGGTGGGCACTGCCGGGCGGTATCGTCTTTGACCCGGACAGCCCCTGGTACGACAACCTGCTGCAGGACTACCTGGACAATCGCTACTTCCCGGCGCTCCTGACCTGGGACGAGGTTCACGCCGCCCACACCGAGCGATTCGTCTTTCGGCCCTGAGCCCGGCCAATGGAAACGCCTGGACCTGACCGCCTGGATATCGCCGGCCATCTGTTTATGGACCGGCAGGGTCGGTCCGTCATCCTGCGCGGCGTCAACCTGGGCGGCGACTGCAAGGTCCCCTGGCCTGACGGCGGCACACACCACCCTGCCGACTTCAGCGACCACCGCGACGTGTCATTTGTCGGCCGCCCGTTTCCCATTGACGAAGCCGACGAGCATCTGGGCCGGATCCGCCATTGGGGGTTTAACTGCCTGCGCCTGCTGACCACCTGGGAAGCTGTCGAACACGCCGGTCCCGGCGAATACGACATCGACTATCTGGACTATTACGCTGAAATCTGCCGCCTGGCCGGCGAGCACGGCCTCTACCTGTTTGTCGACTTCCACCAGGACGTCTGGAGCCGGATGACCGGCGGCGACGGGGCACCGGGCTGGATCTTTGAGCTGCTGGGAATGGATTTCCGCCAGTTTGGCCGCGCCGATGCCGCCCACGTCATGCAGTACCAGTATGACTACAGCAATCCGCGCGCCAACCAGCCCCAGTACCCGTCAATGAGCTGGGCCCACAACTACCGCTACCCGGCCAACGGCATCATGTGGACCCTGTTCTTTGGCGGTCGTGATTTCGCCCCGGATACCCGGATCGATGGCCGCAACGCCCAGGATTACCTGCAGGGGCACTATCTGGCTGCCCAGCGTGAAATCGGCAAGCGGATCAGCCATATGGACCATGTCCTGGGTTTTGGGACATTGAACGAACCCGGCCGGGGCTGGATCGGTCGTGGCGTCAGCCAGCGGATCACCAGCGACAACCTGCCGGCCGAACCCGCCATTCCCGGGCCGGCGTGGTCCCCCCTGGACGCGCTGTACTGTGTCTCGGGACATTCGGTTGAATTGCCAATGATGGATTTCAAATGGCAGAAACTGGCCATCGCGCCCGTCGGTTTGTGGACCGCCAATCCCGACAACCAGACCATCTTTGTCGACGGTGCCCGGGACCCGTTCCGGGGACTGGCCTGGGACCTGGACAAGTCCGGCCGACCGGTCGTCATTGACGAGGACTGGTTCCGGTCTGCCGGCGGCCATC
>JBFJWU010000258.1:0-5226 GCA_041623475.1 bacterium
CTGCCTGATCGCGCCGTCTATTGGTGCGTCCGTCCTTCTTGATACGGGAGTAATTTCAGGCAGCGAGTACTGGGTCAATTGGTTTAATTGGTGGGTCGGTGACACGATCGGCGTGTTCGTTTTTGGTCCCCTGTCGTATCTGGTCCTGGTACCGTCGCATTCTGCGTGGCGCAACAACCGATTGCTGCCGATTCTTTCCTATGTCCTGCTTTTTTTCGGTGTGACGTTGGTCTATGCGTATATCAGCGGCCTGTTGAATGAGCGCGCCGATCAGGGCTTTCGCAGTCACGCCAAGCATATGGAGATCTTGCTGCGTGACTCCGCTGCACTTGAAACCGCCGTCGTCCAGGATCTCAAGGCTTTCTTTGACAGTACCGACCATGTGGATCGGCGCCAGTTCAAGATCTACACAGACAACGTCTTGTCGCGCCGACTTAGTATCCAGGCACTTGAATGGTGCCCAAAAGTCCTGCCGTCCGAGGTCACTCACTATACGCAGTTGACCCAAGTTGACGGGTACCCGACATATGCGATGTGGCAACTGGGGACAGACAACATCGGCGAGCCAGTTGCCGGTCGCGAAGTCTATTTCCCGATTATGTACCTGAATCCCCACGAATCCAATGAGCAGGCATTTGGATATGATCCCAGCTCAAATCCGGTTGCCAACCAGGCGATCCAGGCCGCCATCCGAACGGGCGAGCCAGCTGCATCCGGACCCGTTCGCCTGATTCAGGAAACCGGTGTCCAGAAGGGAGTGATCCTGTATCAGGCGGTTTATCAATCGGGTGGCGAGACGAAAAACCTTGAGAACCTGAAGGGGCTGGTCCTGGCCGTTATGCGAATGGACGATTTTCTGGCTGAAACTATCGCACCGATTCTAGACTCAAATGTAAATGTTGTCCTGGTCGATACGACTGACCCGGACCAGCTACAGGTCGTCGGGACTCATCCACCCGGACCAGGAAGCAAGATTGAAGACGGGGCGGAGAAGCTTCACGATTTGAAGAATCGTCGATTCAGCTACATTGCGGACTTGGAAATTGGTGGACGAAAATGGCAGACAATCTTCGTTGCAAACGATGATTATGCACAGACTCACAAAGACCTGACCGCATGGGTAGTCCTGGTGTTCGGCTTGTTATTTACGGGTCTGTTCGGGGGGCTGATGATGTCTGAGGTCGGACGAAAGCGCTTTGTCTCGACGTTGGTTGATCGCCGTACCCACGAACTGCGCGATGCCAACAGACAGTTGTTCCTCGCCACCGAAATTAAGACTCAGTTCCTTGCCAACATGAGCCATGAAATCCGCACTCCAATGAATGGCGTAATCGGTTTGAGCCAGCTACTGCTTTTGGAAGACCTTTCCCCCAGGGCTCGGGAACTGGTCGAGAACATTCTCCAAAGCGGCGAGGATCTGTTGGGTATCATCAACGACATACTGGATGTATCAAAACTGGAAACCGGCCATGTCGCGTTGAATCCTGATGTCGTCGACCTGCGAAGATTGCTGACCCGCGTCGGTGTGTTGTTGCGGTTACGGGCCGAGGAAAAAGGTCTGGTATTCAAGACGAGTGTTGCTGACGACGTACCCTCGCTTGTTGTAGCTGATGACGTTCGTATAAAGCAGGTTCTTGTCAATCTGATTGGCAACGCCGTCAAGTTTACGGATTCAGGAAGTGTCGATGCCGGCATCACTGTCGTCAGTCTTGAACCGAATACTTGCCGACTGCGTTTTTCGGTCGTTGATACCGGAATCGGTGTCCGATCCGATGATATCGACGAACTCACAAGGCCGTTTGCGCAGGCGCAACATACGCGCGGAGGAACTGGTCTGGGATTGTCAATTAGTTCGCAATTGTTAGACCTGATGGGATCGAAACTGGAGATTGAGGGTGGGCCGGAAGGGTCAGTTTTTTCGTTTGAAATTGAGTTGCCGGTTGCCGACGACGGGCCTCAGCCCAAAGACGCGGAGGTTGGCGTCGAACAAATAAAAGCCAATCAAGACCTTGGCCAGCGTTTCCCGGTGCGGATTCTGATTGTCGATGATCATCAGATTAACCGCGACCTTGCGGTTGGTCTGCTTGCCGCTGTCGGATACCAGACGGAGACAGCAACGAACGGTCGGGAGGCCGTTGAGCTTCATGCCGAACACGCGTTCGACATCATTCTGATGGACGTGCAAATGCCTGTATTGGATGGAATAGAGGCGACTCGCGAAATCCGCGCTAATCCTGACCTTTCGCAACCGTTTGTGATCGCCATTACGGCAAACGCGTTTGCTGAGACTCGCCTGGCATGCCTTGAAGCCGGAATGAATGATTTTATCAGCAAGCCAGTCAATGCGGCCGAACTATTTACGGCTCTGCGCCGTGGCATCGGCGACGCGGAAAACGACGGGGACGAGAAGACAACCCATTCTATCGCCTTAGATATCAAATCCGTACCGGAAGACAAATTGCTGGATCTGAACCGTCGCCGTTTCGATTCGCTGTCTGCCGTTGACATCGACCTGGCCCGAACCACATTGCAGTCTTTTGTTGACCGATCGAACGGTTTGATGGATGCCCTGGCTGACGGGGTCACGCGCAATGACAAGGACGCGACCGTCCGCAGTGCCCATCAGTTCAAAGGGTTGGCTGGTACCGTAGGTGCTGAGAAACTGGCCGATCTACTGCAACAGGTGGAATCTGCGGCGGAAACCGCCGGGCCGGTGTCGATCGCCAGTCAGATTGAAGACGTGAGCGCAATTATGGCGGATGCGATTAAGGCCATAAGGGAATTGCTGGCCGAAACAGGTGGCTCAGATGATTCCTGAACCAGATTGTGCGATTACTGCCAGTCCAGCAAAATCATGTATGATTCGCTGGTTTTCATCGCTGTCGATTACCCTTGGAACTGTTGGTTTGCTTGCGCAGGCCTGCAGTACCATTTCCCCTGTTCCCGTGGCGGAGACGGCAACAAGTGCGCACGCTGCGGAAGTTACACAGATGCTGCGCGGGTTGGTCCGCTATCCCCGGCCGTTGCAGGACGCAATCCTGACTGTGTCTGCGACATCGGGACTGTTTGTCGGGATTGCTGACGCCGGATCCGACCCCAAACGAGTCTCTGAACTGGGTGCGCGGCACACGCCAGCGGTTTCTGTCGCGATCAGCGAACTGGCAAAGTATCCGGAAGTGGTGCGGATGCTGGCTGGATTTCCCCAGCAGACCGACTTGCTGGGGCGGGAGTTCGCTCGCAGCCCGAAAGTGATTCGGGGCATCCTGGATGGCTTGATCGAGGAAGCGGCCATGCTGGACCGAAACGCGACGATTGAATGGGTCCGTCGATTGAACGCGTCGCCCGCCGCGTTGCGTGAACTGGTCGCAGCCGAGTCCGCGTTTATTGAACAGTTTCAGGAATTGGCCGCATTGCGCGCCAAATATCAGGCATCTGTTGTCGACGCAGAGCGTGTCAAAAAGACCATTGCCCAGGCGCAACAACCGGTTCGCAAGACCAACGTGACGAAAACCGTCTACGTCGTCGAAGAAAGCCGGTTCGGGTACCCGTTCACCAGTTATTACACGGTTTATCAGTACACTCGCTCGACCCCGTATCCCTACAGGGGGTATTCCGGGTACCCATACAAGACGGTGCGCCCGACGGACAATCGCGCGACGGTGACGGTGTGGTCACTGCCGGCCTACCAGATGGTGCACTTTGTCCTGACCCACGCGGACCGGTTTCCGGCACTGGCTGAACTGATCGTGATCCAGTCTGAATCTGTCCCGAATCCGCTGCCATTCCAGTCTGCTGTGGATGTGTGGGTGGCGGCAATCGAGCCAATTGCCGATATCAGTCCCGGCCCTGATCGCCGCAAACGACTGGTACGAATGGCTGCGGACTTGAAGCAGGCTTTTTCAGCCGGCGACGTCCCGATGGCAAACCCGGGAGGGTGCGCCCCTGCGGTCGACACCTCGACTGACAGTGAGTTCGCCCAGTGTCCCCCGCCGGCGCTGAAACGCCTGCTGGAACTGGCTGGCGTGAAATCGACAGATACTGTTGTATACAAGGCCGTCTATGGCGAGCCAACGGTCGAAGAGCGGATGCAGCGGGCCCGCAACATCCAGGGCAGCTGGCTGGAGGAATTGCGCACTCAGGATTCCAAATGATCCGCTGCTAAACTCCAGGAGGTCACCAAGCCGATGTCCGGCTGCGCCGACTCGGGCCTCTGTCAGGCGCGGCAGACCGAAGTAGAAATTGTGCTGTTGTTGATCGAAAAGTTAGAAAAATAGTGTCGGCTGGGAAAGGGCGGTCGGCCAATTGGCTGGTCTGATCGGTAGCGAATCGGGACGTTGATCCTCAGGTTCGTGTCCACAGAAGCGACGGTCCTGCCAGCCAGCACGTTACAGAACTCGCCGATCAGGTCCAGTCGTACGTGTTCGTTGATGTCATCGTCGTCAACCCCATACATGGATTGGCAGAGCGTCTGCACGACCCCCGCGTCCGATGTCAATGCGATCCAACCGTCGTGGCGCCCCGAAAAGTGCACGCAGCCTGCATAAACCAACTGATAGGCGTGGTTGTTGCAGACACCTTTGTTCATTTCTTTTGGCGCAGCCAGCCCGGACTCGGCAATGAGGTCCCGCGATGCGGTGGATGCCGCGGACAGCATCTTGAGCAGGAACGTGTCCCGTGCATCAAGGTCAGGATCGGAGGGCATTTTCGACCGTCGAAACCAGTGTTTCTGTGTTAAACGGCTTCGCCAGAACAGCATCGGCACCCGTTTTGAGCGCTTCTTCGCCCATCGGGCCGGAAACCATTGACGATACTACGACGATGACAACGTCCGGTTTGCCGGACTTGAATTCGGTCAACAGTTCCAACCCGTCGCCTCCAGGAAGTGTAAGGTCCAATGTAACGACATCCGGGCTGATTGCGGCGAATACTTCCCGTGCTTCGGGAACGCTGGCTGCACCTGCGCAAAACTCCACTAATGTGGAATCCGCGACATACTTTTCGATCGCTTTTCGTATCAGGACGGAATCGTCAACCGCCATTAATTTCAACTTTGCCACTTAATTTGCCTTTCGTTGCCCCTTTTTGACCCGAATTCAATGTTTTTGCCCGAATCAACTTGACTCTCTATTCTACGTGCATTTTTCGTGCCAAACAGTTGAGTGCCTGCTGAATCGTTGGCTACACCCGGTGGCGGTCGCAATCTGCGCCCATTCGACGGATCATCAA
>JBFJWU010000259.1:0-5204 GCA_041623475.1 bacterium
CACTCGACCCCCAGGAAATTGCGGTCCATCCGTTCGGCCTGGAGCACCCAGCTGGACCCGGTCTGGTCAAACAACGCCCAGAAAACAGACACAAACACAAAAACGATTCCCAGTCGCCCCAGCGCGGACAGACCCTCGCGGCTGAATGCATCAGCCAGGAAGTCCCTTCCACCTGCAGGTATATGGACAAACCTACGCCGCCCCATCCAGAAAAATATGGTTGCCAGCAGCATCAACAAGCCGGGTGTGCCAAAGGCAACATGAGGTCCGAAGCGATCCAGCAACAGCGGCGTCAGGATTGTTGACAGGAAGGCGCCAAAATTGATCGCGAAATAAAACCAGCCGTATACCTTGCCCAGAAAATGCTGATTCCGGGGACCAAACTGGTCGCCGACGTGGGCTGAAACGCAGGGCTTAATGCCGCCTGAACCCAGCGCAATCAGCCCCAGGCCGATGGCCAGTCCGGTACGTGTCTCGTCGACGGCCAGGGCAAGGTGGCCAAGACAGTAAACCAGTGACAGGCCCAGAATTGTCCTGTATTTCCCCAGAATGGCATCAGACAGCAACGCACCAAGTGCGGGGAAGAAATATACGGCAGAAGAAAACGAATGGTACCACGTGCGCGCCTCGACTTCGGTCATCGGCGCCAATCCGCCGCCAGGATCCCGGAGATACTGGGTCATAAAAACCACCAGAATCGCGCGCATTCCGTAATAACTGAAACGTTCGGCCGCTTCATTGGCAACAATGTAAGGAATTCCGGCCGGCATATCCGGGCGATCCCGCGGTACCGATTCATACAAACTCATTGGATCTCCTGCAAGTTTTCGACCCGCGGCGACGTTCGAGTGCAGACAGTCTACACCGGACGATCCGAAACCGAGCCTGAAATTCCGGAGCGAATCGGCCATGATAAGTCTATCGTCGTGCGACGCGTTAACCAACGAAAGGACCATCAATGTTCTGGGCAAAACTTGCGCTTTTAGCGCTTCATATTTCTGCTGCTGCGATCCTGTTCGGTAATACGATCAGCATCATTGGCTCTTGCCGCCGGGCGCGCAATATCGATGACAGTGCATTTCGGCACGCAACGCTCGAGGCGCAGCGAGCTGGCAAAATTGCGTCGATCATGAGCATCCTGGTGCTGCTGACCGGTGTTGGCCTGATCTTTACCATTGGTGGTTTTGCGGCCGCACCGAAGAACTTTCATCTGGCGCTTGGCCTGATCCTGGTCGCAATCATATTCAGTTTCGCCTGGATGAAGCCAAACACCGACCGCCTGGTTGCCAGTGCCGCCGGTGATTCCGTTGATTCTGCGGCGGCCGATGCCGCGATGAAAAAACTGGCCATGGGCAGCGGAATCCTGCATACCTTGTGGCTTGGAATCCTGCTGCTGATGTATATCCGCTACGGCTGAGCAAACCTGCATCCATACTGGCCCTACACCGGGTATTGTTTCGTTTGCGGGTACCAGTTGCCGTTACCCTGGTGGCCCTGATCGGACTGCTTCCAGTCCCGGCCCTGGCGGGTACGCCAACGGTGCGGGTCGCGGTTGCCAGCAGCTTTTCTGGAACGCTGGCCGAAATCGCCAACAGCTTTTCTGCAGACAGTGGCATCCGGGTCGAGTCGGTCGTTGGATCAACCGGTGCCCTGTTCGCCCAGATCAAAAACGGTGCACCAGTTGATGTCTATCTGGCTGCTGACAATGTGCATCCGGTAAAACTGTGGCAGTCAACGGGCAAACGCCTGATGCCTCCGTTTATCTACGCGCAGGGCCGCCTGGTTCTGTGGGGTCGCCAACTCGGCGATGTCGAAAATGGCAACGCATTACTGACCGGGCAACTGCAGAGCCTGGCAATCGCGGACCCGGCTGTTGCGCCTTACGGGGTCGCTGCATTGCAGGTATTTGACCGGGCCGACATTGGTCACCTGTACAGCGACAGCCTGATTTACGGAGGAAATGTTGCCCAGGCACTGCAGTTCGCGGCGATTGGCGGCGCATCGGCTGCCCTGGTCTCGACATTCCAGTTACCCGGAAACGGCCATTCCTGGCTGGTTCCAGAACACCTGTATGATCCCGTCATCCAGCAGGGAATTGCGTTGAACGATCGGTCGGAAACACTGATGTTTGTAAAGTTCCTATTGGAAAACCCGGTGGGTGAACAATGACACTGCTGTCTCCTGGCGACTGGCAGGCAATTGGTGTCAGCCTGAGGCTGGCCGCCGTCACGACTGTGATGCTGCTTACAATAGGGATTCCTGTTGCCTGGTGGCTGTCACGTTCCCAATGGAAACTTAAATTCCTGGTTGAAGCGCTGGTCGCGATGCCCCTGGTACTTCCACCGACCGTTCTGGGTTTCTACCTGCTGTTGCTGCTGGGACCCGACGGCTGGTTGGGTCAGGTCGGCCAGGCGACGCTGGGCCGGCCACTTGCATTTACATTCACTGGCCTTGTAATCGGATCAATCGCGTACTCAATACCATTTGTCGTCCAGCCCTTGCAGGTTGCATTCTCGGCGATCGACCAGCGCTATCTGGATGCGGCGGCAACCCTGGGTGCTGGACCATTTGATCGTTTTCGGACAATCGTCCTGCCAATGGCCAGGCCGGGACTGCTGACTGCGGCGACACTGGGGTTTGCCCATACAATCGGTGAATTCGGAGTTGTCCTGATGATTGGCGGCAGCATTCCCGGACAAACACGGGTCGCATCGATCGCCGTCTTCCAGCACGTCGAATCCCTGCAAACCGTCAATGCGCACGCGTTGTCAGGTGTACTCCTTGTTCTGTCCTTTGGATTACTGGCAACGGTATTCGCTATAAATCGGCGATTCTGGCTGGTGCACCGGTGACGCTGGACATTCGGCTGCGGTCCGAGCGCGAAGGCTTTGCCCTCGATATCAACCTGCCCCTGCCAGACCGCGGTGTCACTGCGTTATTCGGACCGTCGGGAAGCGGCAAGACGTCGGCCCTCAGGCAGATCGCCGGACTGGACCGCCATCCGGGATCATTGGTCCGGCTCAAGGACTGTGAGTGGGATAATTCTGTCCGACCAGAGCAACGACAAGTGTCGTGCGTGTTCCAGGACCCGGCATTGTTCCCCCACTTGACCGTTGGCCAGAATATTGACTACGCAGTCCGGCGGTCCCGGCGACCGATCCAGGGGCTCGACAACCTACTGGAACTGCTGGGGGTCGCCTCGCTGATGGACCGGTTTCCCGGAACCTTGTCTGGCGGCGAACAACAACGCGTCGCCCTGGCCCGCGCATTGGCACGTGCGCCCGACATTTTGTTGCTTGATGAACCGTTATCGGCCCTGGACGACGACGCCCGCCGACGGATCCTGCCCGTTCTGGACCGAACCGTCCAGACGTTGGAGATTCCCGTCATCTATGTCAGCCACCAGTTGGAGGATGTCGGCAGGATCTCGGACTCTCTGGTTTTGATGTCATCCGGAAAAGTCCTGGGACACGGTCTCGTAAATGACCTGATGACTGACCTGACTCTGCCTCTGTCACACCGTCCGGATGCACAATCTGTCATTTACGGAACGGTCAGCCGGACCGACCCGGAATGGAACCTTACCGAAGTCCTCTGCAACGACCAGACGTTCCTTGTTCCCGGCACCGACATCCCATCCGGTAACCGGGTTCGTCTGCGAATTCGCGCAACAGATGTCAGCGTTTCGCTGACGCCGCCTGCTGCCAGCAGTATTTTGAATGTGGTCCCTGGAACAGTAATTGATTTGCGGCAATTGGATGACGCACGAATCGATGTCAAGCTGGATGCAGCTGGCTCCAGCCTCCTGGCCCGAATAACCCGAAGATCGGCGCAGGCACTCGCGCTGGAACCCGGACGAGCCGTTTGCGTCCAGGTCAAAAGTGCGGCCGTAGTCGCGTAGATCCGGTCGGAATTGCGGTATCCTGAACAGCATGATTCGACGAATTCGCGACCGAAAACCAAAGTCCCTTCACCTCTTTTCGGCTCTGTTCCTGTCGCTGCTGATCGGTGGTTGCGGTAACAGTACCGGACCCGACAACCAGGACGTCTCGGCGGTATTTGGCAAGCGTGACGGGGTCCTGACGCCCTTCCCGTCAGACCGGTACCTGGTTGCCGACAGTCAGTCCATCACTGGATTTCGCTTTGATTCCGCGGCTGTCGCAATTGAATCGGACCCTGTTTTCTGGCTGTATCGCGAAGCGATTGCCGGTGCCGATGACCTGGATGGATTTGGTACTGCCGCCCCCATTGTGATTCATTTTTCCGGGCCCCTTGACCTGTCCACATTGCCGGGCCAGTTTGACGACGCCGTCTCAATGGCGGATGCAAGTACTTTGGCAGAATCGCCAATCGCGTTGTTCCACGCCGGGACGGGCGAACGGCAGGAGTTCACCTGGGAATATTTTCCACAAGATCACGTCCTGATGGTGACACCGACCCGGGCCCTGGCTGCGGCATCGCGATTTGTCGTTGTCGTAGACGACCGCCTGCGTTCGCGACGGGGAGAACCCGTTTTGTCCCCAGTCGCATACAACAACTGGATAAACGGGAGCTCTGCACCTGCGTCAGCGGCCAGGAAGGCTCTGCAAACACACCTGCCAGATGTCACGCCGATCCTGGCTGACATATTCACGACGCAGAGTATCTGGCAGGAGTCCGTTGAGTTCCGCGACGACATTCTTGACAACTACGATCGGAACGTCACCGGTATCACTGCAATCGCGTTAAATTCTGGACAATACCCGTCGGCCCGTCTGTATGAAGGCTGGTGGCGCCCCAATGACTATCGTGACAGTAACCGCCGAATAAAATCCGGCAACACTGGCACGGCCGACGGACCTTTTCCGTTTTACATTGGCGTGCCGGCGGCTGGGACACAGCCTGCGCCGATCGTGCTGGTGCAGCACGGGTTGAACGACAGCCGGGCCGTATTGTTCAAATTGCTGGAACAGTTGTCCAACCTGGGCCTGGCAACAGTTGCTATTGATGCCCCGGCGCACGGTTACCGCCGGGATCTGGCCGATGACCTGCCCAACGAATTAGGCGTTCTTCGAGATGATTTTGGCCTGTGGCTGGAGCAAAAGAATTTTGACCTGGACATGTATCGTATTCGCGACGTATTTCGCCAGACGGTCCTTGATCACCAGCAGATCATTCAGGCTTTGAAAAACACAGCTGCGGGCGATCTGGATTTTGACGCTGAC
>JBFJWU010000260.1:0-5203 GCA_041623475.1 bacterium
CGCCGCGTGGCCGATCCCGACTGGCCCTGGGACGGTGTCCAGATTCGCGTCCGGCAGCAGGCGGTTGCCGATACCACGATCCAGAGACTGGCCCAGGCGATTTCCGACAGCGGCCGAATTTCGATTATCAATCGGCGCGGCGATTGTGTCCGACCGTGGCAGTTGGACGGTGTTCATCTGGGAGCCAACGATGACGTACAGCTGGCCCGGGCGTTGATCGGTCCCGACCGGTTGCTGGGCATCAGCATTCACGGACCGGAGGTGCCGTCAGCAGCCGACTACCTGATCTTCGGACATGTTTTTGCGACACCGTCCAAGGCCGGGGTGCCTGGTCGAGGGATCAAGGCGCTGGCGGCGGCGGTTTCTGCCAGCGACGTACCGGTCCTGGCCATCGGCGGTATCACAGCCGACAACGTCGATCAGGTGACCGGAACCGGCGTCTGGGGCATCGCCGCCATCCGCTGGCCGTTTAGCTGACCTTTTACCGCCGGGTCAGGGAATTTGTAACTGGAATTGAACCGTGTCGTCCGGGACAAAATTAATTTCGTCGCCATCGCGAATACGGTCCGTCTGCAGCAGCCCGTGCAGGTCCCGTCCGTCGCGAAGACTCAGCGTCCAGTCCCCGCCGGGGACGCCCGTCACCGGGACCTGGAAAAACGGCGAAACAATCCGAATCCGGTCACCGGCGGCGTAACGTTCGCCAATATCTGTAGCAATCTCGAAGGTACACGGACCGCAGTCACCGTCATTGACCAGTTGCATGTTGGATGCCCGGTTGGAAACAATCCGTTGCTCCAGGACAGTCGGCGTCAACCGGCGGTAGATCTGGCCCGCAAACTCGTTTTCCAGCCAGGCCGCGCCGGGATTGACTTCGATCTGGCCGCTGCCCAGACCCGCCAGGTCGTCCACCAGGACCGGGTTCGTCCAGATAATATCGGGGGCCGTAAAACCTGTGACCGGCCACAGCGGTTCCGGGTCGTTGGCTGGTGCGATAAACAGCCCGTCGGTCGATTCATCGCCGGACAGCCCCAGTCCGCTGATCCGTAACCCGGTTTCGCCGACCGGGTTAATAACCGTCCACAATTTGGCAGATGGGAAACCGGCGTCTTTCCCGAAATGGGTCTCAACAACCCGTGTCGCCTCGCCGTCAAACATTCGTGCCGTGGGCACAAATTCCGGTTTCCAGGCCCGTTGGGCGATTCTCTCCAGGACAACATCACCGTCACGATCGGTCCGATCCGGTGCCGAACGACTGTCCAGCAAGCCACAGGTAATCGTGCCACTGCGAATCGTCCCCAGGGCACCCTGGGTGACCGGGGCCGAGCCTATCGTGTCGGTCCAACAGTGGATGCCAGGTCGGCTTTCCCGCAGCAGAAACGACGGATGACCCGGCAGCGAATCGGACCCATTGCGGTAATACGGCATGCTGATATACGTAGCCGGCGCGTTGAATCCGTCGTCCTCGGTACGGTGGTAGGACAGGGGGTCAAAGTTGGCGCCTGGCGGTACCGCACCGTCCAGTTCAAGGCCGTTCTGGGCAATGGCTGTACGATCGATCACGACGACCACTGTTGCACCGGCGTTTTTCGCCAGCAGGAACATTTCCCGTGATTCTGAATCCCAGGTGGGCGCCGCATCCAGTTCAAGAATGCCTGAGTCTGGAAATGCCCGGACGATGTCGTCCGGTGATGCCACGGCCAAGGCCGCTTCAACACTGGCTTCGTCCATTGGCTCGGTAAATCGAATTACGACACTGACGTCGTCAATATCGGATCGGGCGATCCAGACACCTTCGACCTGGGGGCGGACCGTCCTTGGCCTGACCAGCAGGGATTCGGGCAGGTCGACGGGCCGGGGTGCCAGGCTGGCACCACCATCGCACGCAGCGACCAGGGTTCCAATGGCCGCGACGCAGAACCGTCGCCGGGTGATCACCATGACCAGGCGGTTTCCAGCAGCACGGATACGTTGCGATCGCGGTCCAGGCGTGCGACCGACGCCAGGTCAATCCCGGCAATACCATAATGCAACCCGATGGCCAGGTCCGTAATCGTCTGTACATCGTCCAGGTTTACACGATCGACAACTGATACGTTGGCATAGGGTGCCTCGACCTGGTTGACAACGTCATCGCCGATAGTCTCGGTGCCGGTCAGTGCCTGGGACTGAACCAGTGTCTGGGTCATCGAGTGGTCAATATGCCGCATCCCGACACGACTTCCGGCCAGAAGCCCCAGGTTGCGGGTCAATCGAAAACGACTGCCTCCGCCCAGTGTATACTCGGCTTCCAGCCGGGTATCATCGATGGCCCACTCGCCGCCCCCATTGAGGTCCGTAAAAACCCGTTCATCGACGCCGGAAATTCCATCGTCCTGGATTCGCAACCGAATCGAATCCGTATAGGCTAGTTCGCTGCTGCGATGGGACAGTCGTCCGGACAGACCAACCCCATAGTCTGCGATTCGCCCTGATGCCCTGTAGCCGACGCCGAGGACCGTCGCAACCTGGAGACCGGTCGCCGATGACAGGTCCGGGGTCCGCACCCATTCACTGGTCGCCGAACCGTTGCCCCCGCTGCGTTCAAACCGCAACTGTTCCAGCCCGCCCCAGCGGGTCTTGCGGGGAAAAAGCAACTGGACACCGGATGCCCACAGGACCGAATTGCCGCTGTCTGTCTCGTGCAGTCCGTCCAACCGGATTGAAACGTCTATCAGGTCTTCGGTTCGACGCAAATTGCGGTCCAATTCCTGCTGACTTGTCCCGGCAGAACTGACGCGGTCATCCGTTCCGCCCGCGACATCAATGGATTCCCGTCGCAACAGGCCAAAGCCGACGTTCAGGCCAACGGCACCAAACCGACCACCGACATCCAGCCCGTACGCCAATGACTTATCGGTCCGTTCCAGGTCAATGGTTTCGGCTCGGCTGCCCAGGTCACCGCCCGTATTCAGGTCAACCAATTGAAATGTCTCGGCGGTGACATCCAGCGCAACGACCGTCAATGGAAATGCAAATGTTGAACCGTGCGGGACCTGGGAACTGCGCGCATAGTGGACCCACAGGCCAAGCCCCCAATCAGGCCACCGCAACCCCACCCGGGTCCCGATCCGCGTATCCGCGGCACTGCCGCCAACCGGCGCTGCCAGTTGTCGCGAGGTCAACAAGTCCGAAAAACCATCGGCATCGGTATCCCGCTCGCTGAGTGTCAGGTTTGATGTTGACCCGGATCGCTGGTCATTGCGCCCCACCAGCCGCAGGAACAGTTCGGCATCCTGGGCCGGGACACCAATGCCAACGCGAATCGTTGGATCGTCACCGTCCAGGAACACCTGCCCCCACCCGGCGGTGGCCGTCGCCGGACGTCCCAGCACGTTGTCATTTTCGGCCTCCTGGTCGCCCAGCAGCCACCCGTCACTGATCAGGCGCAGAGTCCCGGGCGTCGCTACCGGGTGGGCATCCAGCCACGGGTCAGCGCCAACGTGCCCGGCAACCAGGACAGCTAACAGGGCCACGGCAGTAAAGTTTCGCATGGGTCCTCCCGGGGATCGCCGTTGCCGTCGATTGCCGGTTGCCGGCTGGCCACAACGATGGCCCGGGCGCAGCAAACTCGCGAACGGCATTTGATCAGTCATGTCATCATCCTTTTAGTCTCGGCCCGGCCGTCGATCCAGCGGAACAAAGGTCCCGGCCGCTGCTTCCCAGATCCCGATCCAGTCATCCCTGGGCCGGGATTCGGCAATGCCGTCACCGTTTCCATCAATAGATTTCGGGTTGGATGGCACCAATGGTCGCATATTGTGGTCAATGACCAGTCGATCTCCATCGCGAAAACCACGACGCCCGACCTGTCCGTCGGCGCATGGGCCGCCATCCGCCAGGATTGTAACCGTTAACAGTGTTGTCGGAAATGTGCCGCGGTCTGTCTCGTTCAGGACAACGCGATTGGATAAGGATGCACCCAGGGGATTGCCACTGCGATCAAACAGGGCGACCTCGGAGGGTTCCAGGAACGCGACTTCGATCAAGTCCGCTGAACCGTAAGGCTGGTCGTCGGAACCGTCTGCAGTATACAAGCTGAAACTGGCATCGACTGGCCGGCGCACACCAGCGCAGTCCGGTGTTTTGTCCAACTCAACACAGATAGCCTGTTCTGTACCGCCCAGGCACGGCAGCCCCAGCGACTCGAACAGGGTGTCGTAATAAATCCCGTTATTCAGGCGGGTCGCGGGTGGATAGCGGTTTTCCTTTTCGCGAAAACTTAATTGAATAATAAACTCGTCATCAGCAACCGGCGGATCGGCCGACTCATCGCCGTCGCGATCAAGGTCGCGAAAGGGTTGCCCCAGGACATTACGTAACGATCCTGTGTCATTGACGCTCAGGAACTGGACGACTGTGGCACCATCATCGTCCGGGTGCAGGTACCAGTGATCCGACGCCGCGAACATCACATCACCGACGGACATACGTTCACCCGGAAAATCCAGTGTCAGTTCGCAATCGTCACAGGACGCGACGGGCAGCGCCCGGTCCAGGTAGATCGTCGTATCAGTCGCATCGCGGATTCGGGCAAGAAACCCGGTCCCATCCCGCAAGCTGTAACCACCGCGCAATTCGCCGTCGTAGAAACGCCGTTCCGTGGTCGCCGTCGCACCCCAGATCGACGCAGCTACAGGCTGGTCACCTCGATCAAATGTGTACTCGCGATCAGACCCGTCGTAGTCTTCAATTTCCAGGATCAATCCCCGCGGCCATGGGTCACCCTCTGGCACCATCCAGACGGTCTCTCCTGCTTTGCGCATGGTGTCCAGGTCGACCGCCGGTCCCGTAGTTGTCGTTACCCGACGACCGACAATACCGCCGATCTCAACACCCTGGCCGTTGGTCCAGCCATCCCGTGGCAAGTGACTGAGGTTAACCGATGCGCCGATGCGGGCATCATTTTCCTGATACAGGCGCAGGTTGCTGCCAATGGCCCCGACACTGACCAGGTTCATTGGGAAACCCGCGTTACTGAAAAATGAAACCCGCAGGCTGGCACCGGCGCCGTAAGGGGGCACAATCGAAACCCGCGGCCGGCCGAATGCCCACAGCGGTTCCTCGCCATCGTCCCGCGGGCCCGTGCCGCTGACGTCGTGCCACGCCGACGCTGCCGTAACCGCCAGCTGTGATCCGGCGGGATAACTGAAAAACAAAGGCACAC
>JBFJWU010000261.1:0-5199 GCA_041623475.1 bacterium
GGGGAGGAAAAGATCCATGCAGTCCAGTTTTATGAAGTTCTTTGCCGTCATTCCGGCATTGTTATTGTTTTCGATCGGTTGTAACGAAAGTACCGTCAGCGACCTGCTGGCGACGACGGACACGACGACGGTCACCGGCACTACGGAAACCACGAAGACATGTGTTGATGACGACGGCGACGGCTTTGGCCCCTTCTGCGAAGCGGGCCCGGACTGCGACGACACGAATGCAGCAATCCATACAGAGATGATGGGTTACACAGACGCCGACGGTGATGGCATTGCGACATCACAGGCGACATTGCTGTGTACTGGCGGCAGCCTGCCAGCTGGCTACATTGGCACAGTCGGCAGCGACTGTAACGACGGTGACCCGAATTCCCAGACAACGATCCAGGGCTACATCGACAACGACGGTGACGGCTATGGTGCGGGCGCGTGGCAAAGCCTGTGTGCGGCCACGGACACGACGGTCAGCATGGTGCTGGTAGCAGGTGACTGCGACGACAGCGACGCTGCGGCGTGGAAACTGCTGCAGGGCCACATCGATGCCGACGGCGACGGCGCCGGCAGCGACGAACTGATCACCGGCATCTGCGGCGGCAGCAGCCTGCCCGCTGGCTACGTCGTCAGTGACAACGACTGCGATGACAACGACCCGGACAACCAGAACAGCTGTGAAAGCTGTGTGGACATTGACGGCGACGGCTACTTTGTTGGCTGTGGCAGCTACACAACGCGGATGGGCCCGGACTGCAATGACGACAGCTCGGCGCAGTACGAAATGGTTGCCGCATTTGTTGACGCCGACAACGACAGCTACACCAACGGCGACCCGTCGGTGATGATCTGCGGCGGCACAGCGTATCCTCCGGGCTACCGTGCCAGCCAGAGCGCGCAGATCGACTGCGAAGACAACGACCCGACCGCGTGGCAGACCCTGAGCGGCTACGCCGACAAAGACAACGACGGCAACACCGTTGGCGGGCTGGTTGACTTCTGCACCGGTGCCAGCTTGCCGGCCGGGTACGTATCAACCGCCAGCGGCAACGACTGCAACGACTTTAACGGCGCGGTTTACCAGTCTGTCTCGGTCAACAAAGACCAGGACGGCGACGGCTACACCGACGGCAGCATGAGCATGTGCATCGGCGCGACCCCGCCGAGCGGATACACCCTGGGTGGAATCGCCGGTGACTGCAACGATGCCGACCCGGAAATCAACCCCGGAGCGGCTGACCTGCCCGGTGACTTTACCGACACCGACTGCAGCGGCGGCGACAACCTGCCGGTTGACGCCGACGGCATCTTTGTCGCACCGGCCCCTACGGGTAACGACAGCTTTGCCGGTACGCGTGCCGCACCGGTCTCGACGATCACCCACGCACTGACGCTCACGAGCGCCAGCCAGCCCAACATCTACGCAGCCGCCGGCACCTTTGCCGAATCGGTCAGCAGTGGCGCGGGCATCCTGGGTGGCTTTGCCAACGACTTCCTGAGCCAGGATCCCGAAACCTACAAGACAATCCTGAAGCCGGTTACGGCAGGCGAAAGCGCCTTCCGGACGACACGTACCGTGATCCTGGCCGGTGTCTACGTGCAGAACAACACGTATGCCGCCGGTGGTGCCTCGATCATGAGCTGGGGCGACCTGACGATCCGCAAGAGCTGGATCTGGGGCCCGGATATGGACAGCACCATTGGTGGCGGCCTGAACCAGGGCGACGGCTACGGTGTCTGGGCGACCGGTGCGCTGAAGGTCTACGACAGCTGGATTACCGGTGGTCAGTCGGCGGTCGACAACATTGCCATCTACAGCCAGGGCGACACGATCCTCGGCAACAACACCATCTGGGGTGGAAACCGAGATGAAAATGTCTGTTGCTTTGGTGGGGCGCCATCTGATGACAACTTTGGTGTTTACCAGTACTGGGGAACATTGAAGATGTACGGCAACTGGGTCAGTGGCGGTGACGGCTACGACTGGACCCACGGTGTCTACTTCGAAGACGCGCACGTCAACATGTCTGACAACACCATCTACGGCGGTAACTCGGATACCGACGACACCCGTGGTGTCTATGGTGGACATTCCGGCGACCTTCTGGACATGATGGTGACCTTCAGCAATAACTGGATCAACGGTGGAACCGGACAGGACTACGGGGCCGGCAGCAGCGGTTGGTCCCGCGCGGTTGAAACTTGGGACAACGGCGAATTGACGGTCTCATTCAATGGCGACACCATTGATGGCGGCACCGGTTACTACACAGCCGGAATTTACGTCGGCAGCAGCGGCACCTACCTGACGGTCGAAAACCTCGATATCCTGGGTGGCATACCCAACGACTATGCGCGAGGGCTTTATTCCGACGAAGCCACAGTCAATGTCTTTAGCAGCACTATTATCGGTGCCTGGGATGCCAACTATTGCTGCAATACCAACTACGGAATCTATAACGCTGACGGATACTGGTTCGGACTGTACAACAGCGATGTCAGCGGTGGTACAGCCATTGATGGCGATTTGACGGCTGTCTACTTTGAAGACGGCGATGCCGAGATCATTGACAACGTGATTTATGGTGGTTCCGGAAACGATGACGTACGCGGTATCGAACGCAATGCTGGCGAGGACGAACTGTGGACCGTTGTTATTGACAACAACGACATCGACGGTGGCCGCGGCGATCAGGACGCGTACGGAATTGATCTGAATAATAACGACTGGGCCTCAATCATCCGCATTACCAACAATGACATTTTTGGCGGTACGGGTGACAACGACACCTGGGGCATTTATGTCTACTACGGTATTGATGTCCTGATTGCCAATAACACCATCGACGGTGGCGGCCAGAACTGCAGCAGCTGCAGCTGGGGTAGCGACAATAGCTACGGCATCGAGCTGGACAACATCGGTATGGACACCGAAGACGGCGACGGACCCCGTGGCTACAAACCGTTTGACACCAACTTCTGGATCATCAATAACGACATCAATGGCGGCCGCAACTATGGCGTTGCCGGAATCGGTTTCGACGATGCCTATGACGACAGCGGCCCAGCAGTGGGTGTGATCCGCGACAATACGATTGTTGGTGGCCTGGCCAAGGAAGACGCCATCGGTATCTACCTGTCCGAAGACATCAACGTTGAAATCCTGCGCAATGATGTCTACACCGGTGATGATTACCGGGAAGAGGTCTACAACGCAGTCGCGCTGCACAGCTATCAATACAACAACATCTTTTCCAGTGACAACATTTATCGGACCGCGGACAGTTATCCGTGCGAAAACACCTGCGATCGCTGGTATTTTGGCGGCATCTATATGGCCGAAACATACCTGGAAAGCTGGAACGATACAATCATGGTCGGTGATGTCATCGAAGACTGTACATTGGCGGCGATTGGCACCGGGGACGAAGAGCCCTCGTTCGGTGCCAGCGACTTCAGCAGTACTAGCGATGAAGATGTTGTCTTTATCAACAACCTGACCGCGATGGTCGGTGATTGCTATGACGGCGATGGCGACACCTACGGGCTGGACTTGTACTACGTCTATGGCGGGGTCATTGAAAACAGCTACGTTATTGCCGGCGACGCTGATCCGGATGACTATGATTCAATTGGCATCTACCTGGACGACGGCGGTATCGAAGTCATCAACAGCGTTGTCATTGCCGGCGACGGTGAAGAGGCATACGGTTTGTATCAGGATGGCGGTACGGTATCGCTGATTAACAGCATCATCGCCGGCGGCTATGGCGTCGACGATTCGTACGGGATCTACAACAGCAGCGACTACAGCACCTTTGCTGTCAACAGCACGATCCGTGCCGGTGGCGTCAGCGGGGATGAAACGGCCTACGCCTACTATCGCAGCAGCTGCGACGACGATGACAGCCTGGCGGTGATTTTCATTAACAGCATCTTTGATGCGGGCCCGGGCGGTGGCGAATCTTACGGCATCTACCAGAGCAGCGGCTGTTACGAGAACGAATACATTGTGATCAACAACATCTTCAAGGCCGGTACGGTGCTGTATGACGGTGACGAAGAGTACTCGAGCGCGCTCAAGGTCAACAGCTGTGCCTGGTACGAAGGCCAATGTGCCTACGCATCCGGTAATATCAGCCGGACACCCGGGTTTGTTGATGCGAAGAATTACGACTTCAACCTGCGCCCGGACAGTATTGCCATTGACAACGGCATCAACCCCACGAATCTGACGATTCAGTACTGGGGAACCGATGACGAAGACAATGCCAAGCTGAAAACGGCCAACCTGAGCGTACCCGTCTATGACGACGTCGACGGCGACCCCCGCCCGGCGGGCAGCGCCTATGACATCGGTGCCCAGGAATTCCAGCCGTAAAACGCTGGGTCAACGTTTAGCCCATCAGGGCCCGGAGCAATCCGGGCCCTTTTTTATTGGAGGTAATTGGATATGAAAAAACTGAAATCTTTTTTCCTTGCCATAGGAGCAGTTGGTACCGTGGTTCTTGCTGGTTGTGGCAACCAGCAAATTGAAGCCCTGGAAAGCCGCATTGAAATTCTTGAACGGGAAGTCCAGGAACTGCAACAGGACAATGGCAAATTGCGCCAGACCGTAAATCGGCTGGGTGTCACCGTTGCCAGTATGGATGCGCCGGAAAACAGCGATCGACTGGCCCATAAGACCCAGCAGGAGGTTATGGACCAGTACCGCGCGCCGGAGTCACCAAATCATGACATTCAAGATCAGCGCGCCCAGAACAAGGCCCGTCAGGCTATGTGCAAACGGCAGTGCAAAGAAGCCCGGACGTTTTGTGAGTCAAGCATGCGCGATCCGGAGATGAATATGACCAAGGACGAAATGCAGGACAAGCGACAGGAATGCCGGGACGAAATGGATAAGTGCCGGGAAGCCTGCGTGCAGAAGGATATTGAGTAAATAGGCGGACTTCGGCAGTTGGTGAAACGACTTGAAAAGCGGATTTTTGCTGCTAAAATTGCATAATTACAGATGCGGTTGGCGGCATCGCGTTTTGTCAGCCTGAAGATCCAGACCTTGGGGAGGAAAAGATCCATGCAGTCCAGTTTTATGAAGTTCTTTGCCGTCATTCCGGCATTGTTATTGTTTTCGATCGGTTGTAACGAAAGTACCGTCAGCGACCTGCTGGCGACGACGGACACGACGACGGTCACCGGCAC
>JBFJWU010000262.1:0-5158 GCA_041623475.1 bacterium
CAAGGATTACAACATCGATCTTTAGTCGGTTGACGTTCGCGCCGCCGGTCGGCGGGTTAACTGGTACCGTCGGACATTGTCCAGATGTTGCTGGTAGGTATCGGCAAACACGTGCCGTCCGTTGTGGTCCGCCACGAAATACAGTGCAGTTGTCTGTTGTGGATTGACCGCTGCCACCAGGGCGTCCAGGCCCGGGTTTCCAATCGGACCTGCTGGCAGCCCCGTGATCACGTACGTGTTGTACGGTGTCGGTGTCGTCAAATGCTTGCGGGTCAGGTTGCCGTCGTAACCGGGCATCCGGTAGATAGCTGTAGGATCTGCCTGCAGCTTCATACTGCGACGCAGGCGGTTGTGGAAAACACCGCTGACCGTAGGCATTTCATCCAGGATATACGTTTCTTTCTGGACGATGCTCGCCAGGATGATGGCATCCTGCAGATTCATGTCCAGCGCGCGTGCCATCGTTGTGTATGTTGCCGGCAACCGGGCGAAAAAGGTGCGAATCATCTCGTCGACAATTGCGGTTCCCGGTAATCCGGGTGCAAACCGATAGGTTTCCGGAAACAGGTAGCCTTCGGCTTCGGTCGCCAGGATTCCATACCGGTCCAGGACAGTCGCCGATGTCGTGGCGGCCAGGAACTCGGTACCAGCCGCAATTCCGGCCAGTTCGACGGCCGTTGCAATTTCAACGGCCGTCCAGCCTTCGAGGACCGTGACGCTGGTCGTCGCAACGTTGCCGCGCGTCCATGCCTGCAGGATCTGGTAGTCAGACGCGTAATCCGGCAGCGCATAGGTCCCGTATTTCGGCTGGTCGTATCCGGTCAGGCGAGCCAGCCATTCGCTGAACTTTGGCGTCCGGATGATCCCCTGATCGGCAGCACGGTTCAACACGGACCGCAGCGACGAACCACGTTCAATGGTGATATGGCTGCCCGGCACATCGTGGGGAAACAGCGGTGCCGTAATAACCGCCGCTCCGACGGCGAAAATCGGCAATACCAGAAGCCAGGTCCAGTACCGGGCTTCCATCAGGTTCCGGATCCCTGACTGCTGCGCAGGTAATCCTCCAGAATCGCGACGGCCGCCAGTTGGTCCAACCGACCCTTGTCGCCTTTGCCTCGTTTCTTGCCCCGGTGGGTGTCGGGTCGCGTCTCCAGGTCTGCTTGTTTTGCCCAGCTGCTGGTCATTCGTTCGTCAAACAGGACCAAATCTGTATCACAGTCTTCAGCCAGTTTTTCGGCCCAGGCACGGACCTCGGTTGCCATCGGTCCTTCATCGCCATCCTGGTCCAGGGGCAGGCCGACCACCAATACCCGGACCTCCCGCTCGGCGATGATCGTCGCAATCTGCGATGCGGCATCAGCGGGATTCCGGGCGACAATGGTATCCAGGGGCTGCGCAAACAGGCCCCCGCCACCGGAAATCGCGATGCCTGATCGGCGGCGCCCGTAGTCAACGGCAAGTGTTACTGACATGGATCGCCATGGTAAACCTTCAGGCGCGACGATGCACGGGGAAATCGATTGCTTGACCGCGCGGGTTGGCGTACCCTGTCGCCATGGCTGATCGATCACTTGTATCAAAAGACCTGGTTATTCGCGGGTTGGATGATGACGGTATCCGCCACATGCTGGATGTGCTGGGCGGCCGTGGTGCGCGCTGGATGATCGGGTCGATTGACGGCAAATTGCAAGCTGTATGGCCGCCGGACGGATCGGTGGAGCCTGTCGATGACCCGGCTGAATTTTGTAAGGCGCGGTCATCAATTGGAGTGCTGTTCCCGGACGATCAGGTTGACGCCTTTTGCCAGCGATTTCCAGATGCCACAGACCATGTTCAGATTCTGAGGATTGCAGGTCTGGTCGCGCCGGTGTTGACGGACCTGCATTCTGGTTTGACGGGGATCCACTATGACCTTCAGCCTGCGCCGCGAACCCGGCAGATCATCAATTTGTTCGGTCGGTTCCTGCCCAAGGACAAGGCGGTAGCCCTGCGTTTGAATCCTGAATCCGGTGACCCGGTCTGTCTGTACGTCCGGTTTGACGGCAATCGGCGAATCTCTGAGCTGGTTGGCGGCCAGGCCTGGCCGGGAAATGTGCAACAGGGCGGCAGCTTGAAGAAACTCGGTTCACTGGGTGCACCGGTTGACGTCGGAATAACCGGTACGCCGGCTGCGGTACGCGGCCTGTTCGAGGAACGGTTGAATCGCCAGGGGTGGGCGGCGTTATTCAAATCCGGTGACCTGCAACTGGATCCGTGTCCGATGCCCATCAAGGTCGCCCTCAAGGCCGCCAGGATCCTGTAGCCGTCCCGGCTAGCCCCCCAGCGGATTGGCCTCGATAAACCTGACGACGACTTCGGCCAGCTCTTCGCCTTTGTCTTCCTGCAGGAAATGTCCGGCATCCACAATCGTCACGTGGTCCTGTCCCCGGCAGCCGGGAACAATTGATTGAAACAGCAGGTCGGCCCCGCGGGTGATCGGATCCGAATCGCTGAACGCGGTCAATACCGGCTTGTCCCAGGCTTGCAGGACCTCCCACGCGGCCTTGTTTGCTGCGGCCCCCGGATCCTCCGGTTTGACGGGGACCAGGGCCGGGAAGATTCGCACCCCGGCTTTGTAGGAATCGTCAGGAAAGGGCGCGTTGTAGGCATCGACAATGTCCTCTGGCAGCGTCCGGACCGTGCCACCCTTGATTACACCACCGACGTGGAAATCCTCGACGGTCGTCGCATATTCGCGCCAGTTCAGGAATGCGTCGGACACGGGCATTTCGCCGGTGGGCAAAAATGTATTGGCGACGATGATTCGCTCAAAGCGGTCGGGGTTCTCGGCCGCCAGTCGCAGGCCAATCAGGCCGCCCCAGTCCTGGCAAAAAAGCGTAATGCGGGCCAGGTCCAGTTCCCGTAACCAGGCGGTCATCCAGTCGACGTGCCGCTGGTAACTGTAGTCATCCAGCGCGGACGGCTTATCGGATCGGCCAAACCCCACCAGATCAGGAGCGACGGCCCTGTGGCCGGCCGCGATGATTCCCGGGATCATTTTGCGATACAAAAAAGACCACGACGGTTCGCCGTGCATCATCAATACCGGTTCGGCGTCGGTCGGCCCCGCGTCAATAGCGGCAATTCGCAGTTGGCCACCGGCACCGTCCGGGATCGGGTCGTATCGCGGTTCCCAGGGGAAGTCCGGCAGGTTTGCAAAGCATTCGACCGGAGTGGTCAGGATCTTCATTCCGGTGCCTCCTGCAGATGACCGCGGGTCAGTAACTCGACGGAGCCGTCCGGCCCGTCCAGCTTCAGGGTTGGGCCGTAAACCACGAAATCCTGGTGAAACGGAACAGCGACCTGTCCGCCAAAACTGGCATTGTCGCCCAGCGCCAGATGAACTGTGCCAAGGATCTTTTCTGCTTCCAGGATATTGGTCGGATGGTTTGCCTTTTCATTCGTACCGACACCCAGTTCGGCCAGGTTGCGGGCATCGGGAAATTCGCCAAACGTCTGTTCCAGGCGCTCGCGAATTGGCAGGTCGCCACCAATTTCGACCATCCGGCCCGATTCAAACCGAAACCACCATTGCCCCGGGTTTTCCCTGGGGCCAATTGACAGTTCGCCGTCAGCCGTGCCTTCGACTGGTGCAATAAATGCTTCGCCACCGGGCAGGTTCCCAAAAGATCCCGGTTCGGTCAGTAATCCTGTGTCCGCCAGACCCGTACGTCCACCAACCTCAAAGCGAAGCACACGGTCGCCGGCGCTGTGTACCTCGACCGTATTTGCCGCGCTCAGATGCCCGGCGACAAACCGGCTGCGGCGCGCCACCTGGGGCCAGTCTGCTGTCATGACACCGGAAAACATAAACGGTTCGACGCCAGGCATTGTCGCGCCGCGACAATTCCCGGCCTCGGTCAGCAATTTGCGAAACCGCGTATGGGTAATCGAGAACCGCGACAGTACCAGGACAGCCTGAAATCGCTGTCCCAGACCTGCCAGGTGCTGCCGCAGTCGGTCAACATCTGCCGGAGCGATCGTTTTGTCCAGCAATGGTTCCATCAGCCCTTCTTCGCGGGCGAAATGGCAAAAACCGCCCGGATATACGGCTTCAAATACCGATTGCGGCGGTTCGGTCCCGGACCGTCCGCTCGGCGGATATGTCACAATCGTTGGCTGCAGGCCCAGGTTTGTAGCGGCCGCGGCCAGTCGCCGGGCCAGAGCGACCCGGTCGGGCAACTCGTCGGTGGGGGCAGCGAACGGCGCAGTGTCCGTTACAATGGCCAACTGCTCGCCCGCCTTGCATCCCAGGTTGACGGCCAGGGTCGATTCAAATACATCAGCCAAACTGAACTCCTTGGACGCGGTACAGTTGTCGTGGAATGTTGATTTTACCCGGCGACGGTGCCACTGCGCAGCCGTCCCGTCCGTATCCTGACAGTCGATGACCGGGCCGGATTATGGTTCAATATCCAAAGCGCAGGCCTGTCTGGCGCGATTCGGTGACAGGCGCGCAAATCTTGACTGCAGCAGGACTCAATGAGCCTATTTGAATTGGACAAACCGCGACGATCCCGCGACGTGCCGTATCCGGCGACCCAGGAGCTGTTCCTGCTTGCGCGCCAGGTTTTTGCCCGCGACCTGGGCGTTGACTCGGCCCAGGTCAAGGACGTCCGCCTGGGCAGCAAAATGGGTTACGACTACAAATACACCCACCAATGGCGGTTTGGAAAACGGCGGATGTTCGATATCTCTGAGCTGGATGAAATTGCGCAGCGGTTCGGGATCGACCCGCGGGTCGTCTATAAAGTCGCGACCGGGTTGTGGACAGCCGGCCAGGCCCTGCAGGTCATTGACGAACGTGCGTCCGTACCGTACGAACGGATCCAGCGGGTTCTGTCGGTGGGGCCCGTACAGGTTGATATTGACCTGGAAATTCGCGGCGACCGCGTTGATCTCGCCAACGAGGCTCTCGAACAATTGCAGGATCGTATCCAGCAGCGGATGGCCGATGGTCGGCCGATGGTTGATGCCATCGAGTCCGAGGTGCGGCGTTTCAATACGTTTATCGATGACCTGGACCTGCCCCGGGTGCCGTTTTACCGGCAACCAGCGGACTGACAGCAATCGCTGTGGACGAGATTATTCAGGGCATTCCGCTGGTCGCCCAGGG
>JBFJWU010000263.1:0-5157 GCA_041623475.1 bacterium
CGGCGATGACCGGGGCGCGCTGCTGGTTCTTGATACGCAGATGTCGGTCAGGTCAGAAGCAACGACGGCAGCTGTCTAGGCGGCAATGTCGCCCCTGGTCATTTGTTACGGGGTGATTGCCGCCGCGGCGCTGGTTGGCACCTGGTACCACAATATTCAATTCCTGCTGACCGGGCAGGGTGAAAGCGCCATTGATTTCCTGGTTGGTGCATTCGCCAACCACGCGGCTGCATCGATTTCTGTGGATATTATTTTCTTCGCGCTGGCTGCGTGTGTCTGGATGTTTGTTGAGGGTCGCCGTCTGGGAATCCGGCACATCTGGGCATACATTGTCTTTGGAATGTGTATCGCCATCAGTTTTACATTTCCCCTGTTCCTGATCGCGCGCGAGCGGGCCTTGCAGCGACAGGCAGCCTGAAACCTTTACGCGATTCGGATTATTGTTCATTGACAGCAAGCAATCGAGTCAGCCGTTGGTCGGCGGTTAGCGAAAAGCTCTATCGCCGGCTGGCCCATCGCAAATTTGTCCGCGAAGTGGATCGGTCTGCGATCCATGTGTCTGGACCGCAGGAGCCGTCCAAGCCTGGTGATTTGGTCATGGTCTGTGTGATGTTCAACGCCGAGTTGTATGTCCGTGACCTGATCGAGCATCACCTGGCCATGGGCGTGGACCGCATTGTCCTGTTGGACAATGGATCAACCGACCAGACGGTCCCGCTGGCCCGGGCCTGCGACGGGGTGACGATTTTTTCGTCCGAGTTGCCGTTTATCAAGTACACCGTGGCATTCCGACACTGGCTGGAACGACGATTCGCGCCCGCCAACTGGGTGATGTCGATCGATTCCGATGAACTGGTTGACCCACCGATCGGGTTACCGGATATCAAGTCGGTCCTGCCGTATCTGGATGCGAACGGATACACGGCTATGGTGGGGCATATGCTGGACATGTTTCGGCCTGCCGGAAACAGGGACATTGATTCCGGTACGGAAGGGCGAATGCAGTCGGGTGAATGGTTTTGTGCGCCGAATGCGACCGTCGTGTCCCAGCCGATTGCGCAGTTTCGACCGGGCCTGTTCAATCGATTTGCGGACCCGGATCTGGAGTTTATCCTGGGCGGGGTCCGTATGGACCTTCTGGGACAGGATGTCCTGTTATCGAAGTTTCCGTTGATCCGTACCGGGAACCGGCTGAGCACGTGGGGCGTGCACAAGGTGAACCGGGCCGTGGTTGCGGACATCACGTGCCCGATTCGGCACTACATACTTAACGCCCAGTTGCGCGAGAAAGCAGAGCTGGCGATTGCCCGCGGCAGTCATTTTAATAACTCAATCAGGTATCGACAGATCCTGGACGCGTTTGGACCGGACGGCGAATTGGCGGTCGATGCCGCGGACTATGTGCAATACACAGGACCGGATTCGGTCGCCGGGACACCGTTTGGCAGAGTATCCGGCCCGTTTCTCAGGTTTTTTGATTCTGGTTGAGGTTTTTGGCAATCTCCGGGAAAACAACGAAATCGTTGCCGCGGCGCACGCGAAACCTGCAGGTGCTGGTTGACCGGTACCACTTTCGATTTCCATCACGCCGGTACAACGGGAAATTATGGAACGAGTTTCAGTATGTCCTGGGGCGCCGGGGTCCGTTTCCCGGGGCTGTGCCCGTCTGTGTCTGCCTGATTCGCAACGCCGAGCCATTCGTCGAACTGTTTATTGAACACCACCAGAAGTCAGGGTTCGAACATTTCCTGTTTATTGACAATGGTTCAACGGATGCAACGATAGATCTGATAGCGCAGTATTCCGGGACGACAGTCTGGGTGACACAACTGGAGTTCCCCCGTTTTGCAGCGCTGGCCCGCGGCGCTGCGGTCACTGCAATGACCCCGGAAAATTGGGTCTTGATACTTGATTCGGACGAGTTGCTCCGTCTGCCATACGATACTGCGGGCGCAGATATCCAGTATGCGACTGAATACATGGACCGCCACGGCTATACGGCAATGATCGGACAACAGTTGGACCTGTTCAGAAACGGCCCCCTGGTGGAATCGACTGAGCCGGTGCGGCGGATCCAGGGCGGGAACTGGTGGTGCCTGCCCAGCGACATTACCCGTGAAGACGTTCGTTCTGAGATTCGATGGTATGGCAATATAGTCGCCAACGATCAAATTCAATATCTGCGCGGCGGTATACGAAAGCGGTTGTTCGGTACAAACGTCACGCTGACAAAAGTTCCGCTGATCAATTCAGGAAAAGGTGTCCAGTATTATGGATCGCATCGGGCCAGAAAGGCGCATTTTGCTGATACCAACTGTGCTGTTGAACACTATTTGATCAATTCGACCCTGTTCGCCAAAGCTCGGGAACATGGTTACCGGCATGGCAGTCACAATTACTCGACATTCTATGGCCAGATCAGGGACAGGTTGCGCGACGGCGGGGTCGACATTAACGAACCGGACGCCATCAGCTATCAAGATTGTGCGGAGTTGTCTGGTACGCCGCTGGTCGTTGTTTCAGAGTCGTATCGCAGGGACCTGCCTGGCAAGACCGACCGGTGACAGGGCCCCAGCCTGCCAGTTACGTGGCTACATCGTGCGACCTCCAGCCGCTACAATAATCAGGGTCGTTTGCTGAATCGAGGGATTTCTGGCGTCTTTGGACGAAATTGCGCGTGCAAACCCGGAGCTGGTTGATCAGCTCTACCAGCAATATTGCGCGGATCCGGCCAGCGTCGACGAACAGTGGGCCTGGGTATTTGCCGGTTTTGATATCGCGGCCCAGCGGACGCCGACTGGCGAGAACACGTCGCGCGGTGTTGGCGTCTACGGTCTGGTTCATTCCTATCGTGAACTGGGCCACCTTGCTGCCGAACTGAATCCGATCGGCCAGGGGGTGGGTCATCACCCGCTTCTGGATCCAGCCGAGTACGGGCTGACCGATGCCAATATGGACCTGGACCTGGGCTCCGGCTCCTTTGTCAATGGTGATGGACTGACAGTACGGGAACTGATCGAGGCGCTCAACGAGACCTACTGCCGGACGCTGGGTGTTGAATACCTCCAGGAGCGGCAAAAGGAAAACCGCGACTGGCTGCAAGAACACATGGAGCCACTGCGGAACCAGCCAGAGCTGAACACCGAGGACCGCCGACGGATTTTTGAGTTGCTGGCGCGGGCCGAGGAGTTTGAACAGTTCATACATCGCAAGTATGTGGGCAAGAAGCGTTTTTCCCTGGAAGGTGGCGAATCGCTGATTCCGCTTCTGGATACCGTTATCGAGTCGGTTGTTGATCTGGGTGCCGACGAAGTGGTCATGGGCATGCCCCACCGCGGTCGTTTGAACGTGTTGACTCATGTGCTCCACAAACCCTATGAATTGATGGTCGCAGAGTTTGAAGGGGTCATCCTGCCGTCGGACATCATGGGTGCCGGTGACGTCAAATACCATATGGGTTATTCCCATGACTGGATTACTCGATCCGGCAAGCCGGTCCATCTGTCCCTGTCGTTTAATCCCAGCCACCTGGAGATTATCAATCCGGTGGTCGAAGGGGTCGTCCGCGCCAAACAGGAACACAAAAACGACACCGAAATGCGCCGCGTCATTCCGGTACTGCTGCACGGGGATGCTGCATTTGCGGGCCAGGGTATCGTCTATGAAACGGTCATGTTTTCCCAGATCCACGGCTACAGGACCGGCGGTACGATTCACGTCATTGTCAATAACCAGGTCGGGTTTACCACGTATCCCGAGGAAAGTCGGTCAACCCGTTATGCATCCGAACTGGCCAAGGTTGTCCAGGCCCCGGTTTTTCATGTCAACGGCGACGATCCCGAAGCGGTGGTCCAGGCGGCGCAACTGGCTGCAGGTTATCGTCAGGCATTTCGTCGTGATGTTGTCATCGATCTGATCTGTTACCGACGCCACGGACACAATGAGCTGGATGATCCGTCATTTACCCAGCCAAAAATGTATCAGGCAATCAAGTCCCATCCGACGACAACCGAGCTTTACGAATCCTCGCTGGTTGACCGGGGGATCCTGCCGGCTGAGGATCTCGCAGGGATCCGTTCGCAGATTCGCGACGAGCTGGAGCTGGCCCAGGAAACCGCCCGGGATTATGTGCCAGAGCAGGCAAGCCAGTCGTTTGGTGGTCTTTGGTCCGACGTGATGGCGGTCCCGGGCGGCTGGAATGCCGAGACACGGGTTGGTCGCTCGACCCTGGAAAAGGTTGCCAGGGCCATTGCCGATTTGCCCGACGGGTTTACGCCCCACAAGCGAATTCCCAAAATGATGGAGCAGCTTCGCGACATTGTGCTGGAAGGTGTCGAGCTGAACTGGGCTGCAGGGGAGACCCTGGCTTACGGCACGCTGCTGCTGGAGGGCACCCCGGTCAGATTGTCCGGTCAGGATTGCGGGCGAGGGACTTTTTCCCATCGTCACGCATTACTGCGCGATGCCGAAACGGGTGAGCCCTGGGTGCCCTTGAACCACATTGAAGACGGGCAGGCAGAATTCACTGTTTTAAACAGTCCCCTCAACGAGGCGGGGGTCCTGGGTTTTGAATACGGTTACTCCAGCGTTGACCCGCATCGATTGGTTATCTGGGAGGCGCAGTTTGGCGATTTTGCCAATGGTGCGCAGGTTGTCATTGATCAGTTTCTGGCATCGGGCGAGGCCAAATGGAGCCGGGCGACCGGATTGGTCCTGCTGTTGCCCCATGGATACGAAGGGCAGGGGCCCGAGCATTCCAGCGGCAGGCCGGAACGGTTCCTGGAGCTCTGCGCCGAGGACAATATGCAGGTCGCAAATTGCACGACCCCGGCACAGATTTTCCATGTCCTGCGGCGCCAGATGAAACGCAACTTTCGCAAGCCGCTGGTTGTTTTCACGCCCAAAAGCCTGTTGCGGCTGCCGGCAGCGGTGTCGCCGATCGAGGAGTTCACCGACCAGGATTTCCGACCGGTTCTGGATGATGTTCACGGACCGGCCCCGGACCGGGTCGAGCGTCTCGTCTTTTGCACCGGCAAGGTTTATTACGCCCTGGATGAGGCGCGCAAGGAACGCGAGCGTGATGATGTCGGCATCCTGCGCATTGAGCAACTGCATCCGTTCCCGATCAACGAGGTTCGGCAGGCGCTGGAACAGTAC
>JBFJWU010000264.1:0-5140 GCA_041623475.1 bacterium
GGCGCTCGTCTCGCTCGCGAAGGCGAGGGCGAGCGATACGGCGATCCAGGTCGCGAACGAGGCCGTGCAGATGCACGGCGGGATCGGCATGACCGACGAGCACGACATCGGCTTCTACCTGAAGCGCGCCCGCGTGGCGGAGATGACCTTTGGCGACGCCGCCTGGCACCGAAACCGCTGGGCGGAACTTGCCGGATACTGATTTCCCGGTTTATTACGCAGGAGAGTCGCAATGGATATTACACAGGAATTCAAAGATGCTTTGTCGACGTGGGCGTCTGGTGTTACGGTGGTCAGCACCCGGGCGGATGGCCTGTTTTATGGCCTGACCGTATCCAGCTTTTCGTCCCTGTCACTGGACCCGCCGTTGGTTACTGTCTGCCTGGCCAATGCCAATCGAATGTCATCGATGATTGAGTCCGCCGGGCAGTTTACGGTATCCATACTCGCCCGCGACCAGGAGGATGTCTCCAACCATTTTGCGTCCCAGGGCCGTGAACCCGTTAGTGACTTGGCCGGCCAGGCCGGCGATTGGGAAGACGGAGACCTGCCCCGGTTGACGGGCGCGGTGGCTAACCTGGAATGCAACATGTACGAACTGATTATCAAGGGTGACCACACGATTGCCGTCGGCGAAGTTCGCCGGGCACTGTCAAATTCCGATGCGTGGCCGTTGTTGTATTACCGCCGTGCTTACCGGGGCGTTACCGGGGAACAAAATTGACGGCATCGCTGGATTTCAAAGGCAAATCTGTCCTCGTTACCGGCGGCGCTCGTGGCGTTGGCCGCGGGATAACGGAATCGTTCCTGGCTGCGGGCGCACAGGTGATGATCTGCGGCCGCAATGAACCGGAAAACCTGCCCGGCAGCGACGGTAACACCGCTCATTTTCACCCGACCGATGTTCGCGACCCCGAACAAGTAAACGCCCTGGTCGACGCGACGGTCAAACGGCTTGGATCATTGGACATCCTGGTCAATAATGCCGGCGGCGCGCCCTTCGCCGAAGCGGCGACGGCGTCACCTCGGTTCTCCGAAAAGATTGTCCAGCTCAACCTGTTGGCACCACTCAATTGCGCCCAGGCCGCAAACCGGGTGATGCAGGACAGGCAAGGCGGCGTCATTATCAACATCGCCAGCGTCAGCGGCCAACGCGCCTCACCGGGCACAGCTATTTACGGTGCTGCAAAAGCCGGATTGCTGAACCTGACCAGGTCCCTGGCCGTGGAATGGGCACCAAAGGTCCGGGTTGTTGCAATAACTGCCGGAATGATCCGGACAGAGCAGGCCCATCTTCATTACGGCGATGACGCGGGAATCGCAGCTGTCGAAAAGACAGTGCCCTTGCAACGGTTGGGTCTGCCGCGGGACATCGGCGATACCTGCCTGTTCCTGGCCTCGCCGATGGCGTCCTATATCAGCGGCGGCTCGGTTATCGTCGACGGTGGGGGCGAACGTCCATCGTTCCTGGACGCGGCAAACGCCGAACAGTCTTGACGTCCCGGATCTTTCGTGAGGACCTGCTCGCCGGGCAGGTCGCCGTGATCACGGGTGGCGGCACAGGAATTGGCCGTGCAACCGCGTTGGAAATGGCAGCACTTGGTGCTGACATTGCCCTGGTCGGGCGCCGCCCCGAACCGCTTCGGCACACTCAGGACGAGATTGGGCAGCTTGGCCGCACGGCACTGGCCCTGCCCTGCGACATTCGCGATTACGATGCAGTCGGAAAGACCGTCGACGCGGTCCTCGACCGGTTTGGCCGGATCGACACATTGTTTAACAACGCCGGCGGCCAGTTTTTCCAACCGTCGACGGACTTGACACCCGGTGGTTGGCAAGCTGTGCTCAACACAAACCTCAGCGGGACGTTCTTTTTTACCCAGCACGTTGCCAACCGGGCAATGATTCCTTCGGGTGGCGGGGCCATCGTCAACATGGTGATTAACATGTGGCGTGGACAGCCGGCAGCGGTCCACTCAGCTGCCGCGCGAGCCGGGATCGACAACCTGACCAAATCGCTCAGCGTCGAATGGGCCGTTCACAAGATACGGATCAATGCCGTCGCTCCCGGAACTGTCCGTACCGAAGGACTTGACCAGTACCCTGAAGATGTCGTCCGGCAACTGCGGTCGATAATTCCCCTGAAGCGCGAAGGCACTCCGGAAGAAATTGCCTGGCTCGTCTGTTACCTTGCATCTGAAGCCGGGGCCTGGATTACCGGCGAGACGATTTGCATTGACGGCGGGTCGCAGAATTGGGGCAGTATGTGGAACATACCGGACGATAACAGCGATATTCAAGGATACCGGCGCGACGAATGATTACGGACCCACAGGACCTGCAGAAGTGCTCGACCGCGGAACTGGCCGCATCTGCGTGCGCCGTCCGTGACCATGTGTACGGTAATACATTGACCTTTTCCCCTAAAGTATTCCTGCCAATAACTAATCTCTGCAGGAATCGTTGCGATTACTGTTCCTTTCGACGCTCATCCGGGGACCCCGGCGAATGGACCATGACACCGGACCAGGTCATCGCCACACTTGACGACGCTGCCGCAAACGGGTGCATCGAAGCGCTGTTCTGCCTGGGCGACACGCCGGAAGGACCCTACCCTGCCTATCGCGAACTACTGGCCAAATGGGGATTCGAAACGACCGTTGATTATCTGGAATGGGCAGGAATCCAGGCGCTGGAACGTGGCCTGCTGCCCCACACCAATGCCGGCATCCTGACCCGGCAACAGATGGCCAGGTTGCGCCCGGTCAATGTCAGCCTCGGATTGATGCTTGAAAATATCAGCCCGCGAATGTGCGAGCCAGGAATGCCCCACCACAAGGCACCCGACAAGCGACCGCAGGTGCGATTGGACATGACGCGCGAAGCTGGCAAATTGCGGATTCCATTTACATCGGGCCTGCTGCTCGGCATTGGCGAAACCGAAGCCGAACGGATTGACACACTGGTTGCGATCGATGAACTTCACCGTAATGGCGGACATATTCAGGAAGTCATTATCCAGAATTTCCGGACCCGACCCGACATTGCGATGGCCAGCAGCCCGGAGCCCGAGGTCGACGCGATTGTCCGCACGGTCTCGATGGCCAGACTGCTGCTGCCACCAGAGATCAGCGTTCAGGCCCCCCCGAACCTGAACCCTGCAGATGCCGGGTTGCTGATCCAGGCGGGCATCAACGATTTCGGCGGGATTTCGCCGGTCACACCTGACTACATCAACCACCTGCATCCGTGGCCAGTACTCGACCAGCTGGAATCAGAATGCCGTACAGCAGGGTTCGAACTTCGGCCACGGCTGCCGATCTATGACCGGTACCTGGTACAGGACGATTTCCTGGACCAGTCCCTGTTGCCATTCGTTCAGCAGGCCCAGCGCGCGATCGAAATCGGCAATTTTGCCTGGCGCCAGCGAGCAGTCGCCTGATGCTTACAGTCGACCAGACATTGTCCGGCGCGTCCAGCAAGATTGCCGTAATCCTCGACCACGTGTTGTCCGGCCATGAACTGGACATCGACGGAGCCGAGCAACTTTTCCTGGCGACCGGCAACGACCTGCGCGCCCTGACCGCGACCGCCGACAAATTGCGCTGCCAGCAGGTTGGCGAAGCTGTAACGTATGTCATCAATCGCAATATTAACTTTACAAATGTCTGCGTCAAATCCTGCCGGTTCTGTGCGTTTTCCCGGGATATTCGATCTGAATCGGGATACTTCCTGGATACGGACGCAATTGTTGAAAAAGTCGCACAGGCTGTTGAAATGGGCGCAACAGAAGTCTGCCTGCAAGCGGGACTGGCACCAACAGTTGACGGTCGGATATACATCGACCTGTGCCAGACACTGCACAACGCATTTCCCGACGTCCATCTGCATGCGTTCTCGCCGGAAGAGATCAAATACGGCTCGGTACGCGCCCGGATGACATTTCGGGAATATCTGTCGGAACTGAAGGATGCCGGATTGGGCAGCCTTCCCGGAACATCCGCCGAGATTCTCGACGACGATCTGCGGACACGCATCTCACCGGGTCGAATTACGGTCGACGAATGGACGACGGTGATTCGCACAGCCCACGAACTGGGCATACCAACGACATCGACCATGATGTTCGGGCATATCGAGACTGCCGGCCATCGCGCACGTCATATGGCACTGTTGCGTGACATCCAGCGGGACACTGGCGGATTTACGGAATTCGTTCCACTGTCCTTTGTTCATTCTGAAGCACCATTGTTTGTCACTGGCGACATCCCCGGCGTCCAGCCTGGCCCGACAGGTAACGATGTCCTGCGTCTGTACGCGATTGCCCGGCTGATGCTGGGCGCCACGTTCACAAACATCCAGGCATCCTGGGTCAAAGAAGGCCTGCGCGGTGCCCAGTTGCTGCTGGATGCGGGCGTCAATGATCTGGGCGGCACCCTGATGAACGAAAGCATCTCAACCAAGGCCGGTGCCAGCAACGGCCAGATGGTCACCCCCGCCCAGTTACGCCAGTTAGTCCGCGACGCCGGCCGGGTCCCCGTTGAACGCACCACCCTGTACGGCGAGCGCCATCGCTTCCCGGAACAGTACACACCTGGCGAAGAAGACCTTGATCCGTTGAACCGGGTCACCGACACCGAACAAACCTTTGGCTCGTACGACGAACTGGTCAACAACCCGAAATACCATTACGACTTTGAAGAATACCGGGTAAAGAATTGAGTATTTGCCACAGAGGCACAGAGGAAAGACAGAGAGGAAGCAGAGAGAAAGACATTTTGCACCATGGGGACACGGGAGAGCGCGGGGAAGTCCAGATACTGATTGACACTGTAGAGGCGCGGACTAAACAAACTGAAATGCTTCGACGTCTCCTTGCTCACCCCATCTGGATCTTGCCGAGACAAGGCTGGAAAAATTGGACCAAGGGCGAAATGCCTGTTTGACCAACCGCAGGGAGGGAGTTCATTTCGACCCCAATTTTGCCTGCCGCCGACGAGGGGATCTGGCGCAAGCCGGACAAGACCGGACGGGGCGCGTTTCTTGTTTTCCTTTTTGCCGCGCAGCAAAAAGGAAAACCCCCGGCAGGGAGATGCCGAACATAATCACGGGTGCCGATCTATCACGGCATCAGGCTGTA
>JBFJWU010000265.1:0-5132 GCA_041623475.1 bacterium
CAGCAACCCGTTTTCGCTAACGGTAGAACCTGGGGACGGTCACAAATATATCGCAATGTTCCTGTACGACGAATCAGGCAATGTCGGGGGCCCATATACAACCGAAATCACCCTGGATACGGGCGGTGGCAGCGGTGCCGTGACCTACCCGCCCAACCAGAGCGCAGATTCAGTATTCCCGGCCGCCGTCAGTGGTACGGCATTCGATCCGATGCCAAGCGCCGGACCGATTACACGGGTGGAAATCTCGATATTTGACGCCAACAGCGGGCGCTATTGGGATGGTGCGCAGTTCTTCCCGCTGGTCCCCATCTGGAACCTGGCAACCGGCACCGACAATTGGACCCTGGGTGGACTGGCGGCACAAAGCGGCGTCACGACGTATACCGTTACCGGTCGCGCATTTGACCAGCTTGGCCAGTTCGACACGTTTGCGTCGAGCTTTACGCTGGATACGCAGCCACCGGCAGGTTCGATCACGTTGCCTGCGGGGGCAGCCATCAATTCGATGCCACCGGTCTTCGCTGGCACAGCAACCGACTTTGCCGGATCTGGTGTTGCCCAACTGACCCTGTACATTCAGGACCAGACGACCGGTTTCTGGTGGGATGGAATTGCGTGGCAAGCGGGCCTGACGGCCGCCGGGAACCCGGTTTACGATCCGGTTGCAGCGACCTGGACGTACGCCACGCCACCGACTGGCCCGGACTCGGATTTCGCAATCGATCTGGATATTACGGACGCGGCGGGATTAACTGCTTCGGCAACTCAGGTCGTTTTCACACTTGACACGACTCCCCCTTCGGTGGTCGAGGTCCGGACAACGAAAGTGAACGGCGCATATACAATTGGCGAGTCAATTACGATCGAAGTTGTTTTTGACGAAGTTGTCAGCGTCGGCGGCGTGCCGTTGCTGGAACTGGAAACCGGCGGCACGGACGAGAGCGTCTCCTATTCAGGCGGCGATGGAACGGCTGTACTAACGTTCGACTATATCGTCGCCGCGGGCAATCATAATCCAGATTTGGACTATACAGGCGTCAACGCGCTGACGCTGAACGGCGGATCAATTCGTGATGCAGCGTTGAACAACGCCGACTTGGTGCTGGCCCCGCCCAATGCCTTGAACTCCATCAGTGATGACAAAGAGATCTATATTGACACGGTCGAACCAACGACAACACTCGACGGCAATCCGCCAGATCCGGACAGCAACGCCAACGCAAACTTCACATTTTCGGGCGGTGACAGCGAATCTGGCCTTGGCGGTTTTGAATGCCGGCTGGACGGTGGCGGCTGGTCGCCTTGCACGTCACCCCATAACGAGTTCGGGCTGTCAGACGGTCCTCACAACTTTGACATTCGTGCAGTCGATAACGCCGGCAATGTTGATTCGGCGCCGGCAACTTATGGCTGGACGGTAGATACCCTGGCACCGACGGCGACAATCGACAGCAACCCACCTGACCCCACCAGCGATTCGACGCCAACATTCACGTTTTCCGGCAACGATTTCACCGGTTCGGGCATTGACTATTTCGAATGTCAGGTGGATGGCGGTGGGTTCAGTACCTGCACAACGCCTCACACAACCGCAGCACTGGGCGATGGGCCCCATACATTTGATGTCCGTGCTGTTGACAACGCCGGAAATGTCAGCGCAACCGACTCGTACGCCTGGACGCAGGACACGTCCGCACCTGACACGTTGATCGACAGTTCACCCCCAGCCGTGACGACTGCGCTGGTGGGTAATTTCACGTTCTCGTGCAGCGAAGCGTCGTGCACGTTTGAGTGCCAGGTCAATGGTGGCGGCTGGTCTGGATGCACTTCGCCCCACGCGACAGCACCATTGACCTGGGGGACCCAGGTTTTCGATGTCCGCGCGATTGACGATGCGCTGAATGTTGACCCGACCCCGGCATCTTACGCCTGGAACATTACTGACCAATTGGTGAACATCTCTGCCGTCATCCTGAACTATGGCTTCAACCTGACCAACCAGGTCATCACACCAATGACGGTGACGGCGACGGTCAATGCGTTTGAAATGCGGGTCACCGGCGACGTCGACATGCCAGCGTCGTGGAATCCGTTTACGTCTGCTACGGTTGTAACACTGACCAGCCAACCGGCAACATTCGTTGCGGATTTCAGTACTATTGCGGAGTCGGACGACATCCGGGGTCTGGCCGTGCAGGCGGACGGAAAATACGTGTTCACCGGTCGCGCCTACAACGGCACCAATGACGATGTGATCGTCGGAAGACTGGGGACCAACTTTGTTCTGGACGCTACCTTTGCGACCGCAGGTACACGCTCCGAAAACTACCTGGGCGTTGATGTTGGCGAGGACATCCTTGTCCAACCGGATCAAAAGATTGTTGTCGTCGGTTACACCAACGGCGGCAATTCAGATGTCTTCATATCCAGGTACCTGCAAAACGGACAACCGGACACAAGTTTCGGGACTCAGGGAACAACGGTCGTGGATCTCGGTGGAACAGCTGATCAGGCGTACGCGGTCACGATCGATACATCCAACAACCTGTATGTGGCTGGCAGCCGTAATAACGATGGATTCCTGATGCGCTTCACACCAGGTGGCGTATCTGACGGCACGTTTGGGGTCGCAACACTGGACTTCCTTGCGAATCCCGATTCGTTCCGCGACGTGGAGATGGATGGCTCCGGCAATATTGTTGTTGCCGGATATGGCGGCAGTGGCCCCGCTAACAGGGATTTCATTGCAGCCCGATACTTATCAACTGGATCACTGGATGGCACGTTCGGAGCACTGGGTGTTACCTCTGTCCCGTTCGGCCCTGGACTGGACGAACCCAGATCCCTCATCGTCCAACCGGATGGCAAACTGGTCCTTGCCGGTTGGTCAAGTTTTGCCGGAGGGCGCCAATTCGCCGTGGCCCGCCTGGATGGTTCCGGCACCCTGGACCCGGCATTCGGAACCGCGGGAACAGTCACTACGCAATTTCCTGGCAATGATGCCCGGATTTGGGACGCTGCCTTGACTGGCAACGGTGATATCATCGGTACCGGATCCGCCATTATTTCCGGTACTCTCACTGAAGCGTACGTCGCGCGCTACACATCAACGGGCATTACGGATACGTCATTCGGCAATGCCGGCACACGCCACGTCGACGTTTCACCCAATCGCGGGTCGATCGGTTATCAGATTGAAATCCTGCCGGACAACCGAATGGTACTCGGCCATATCGTGACAGATGGACTTGCGGCATTCGATTGGAATACGGGCCTGTCCCGCCTGACTCCGTCTGGCCGCCTGGACAATGGCGACGGCTGGAAAACGGTGTGGGTCACCGCCCGTACCAGCGGGCTGCTGGAAAGCGATCCGGTCAGCGACACGGTCATCCTGGATACGACAGCGCCATTCGCACCAACCAATGTGACCGCGTTCGAAGGTTCAATCAACCTGTCCTGGGACGGCCCGGTTGATGCGGTGTCGTACCTGATTTACTACGACACGGACGGGCCCGGACCGCCGTATGACGGCACGATCGCCAACGAAGGGCCCAGCCCGATCCAGGTGGGCAATGTTGGTTCATTCGTCCTGACCGGCATCCCCGATGGTGTGCTGCACTACCTGTCGGTTCGGGCGGTGGACGCGGCGGGCAACATCAGTCCCTACTCGCAACAGGTAACCCTGCTGACATCGGTACAGGCGCCGGACCTGTATGCGGTCACAGCCGAAGCGGGCTTGCCGGTGGTCAACTACACAGCCGTTACCCTGGCGACATTTGCGTCCGCGGATGCGGTCACCATGACGATTACTGGTGGTCTGTCACCTGTATACTCCGGAGCGTTTACGGCGCTGACCACCATCACCCTGTCTCCCGGCGATGGGTACAAACACCTGTATGTGACGGTCTACGACATTGACAGTGATGCGTCCCTGACCGTAAGTGACACGATCCTGCTGGACCAGACCGGACCCGCCGTCGATGTCACCACACCGACTGATACCAGCACTGTGGCGGTAATGCCCAGCACCATTTCCGGAACCGCCCTGGATTCCCTGACCGGCACAACTCTGGTCGAAGTCAGCATCTACAGCAATGGGGATGGCTTCTACTGGAGCGGATCCGCGTTCGATATGCTTGGCGAAACCCGATTCAACGCGACGGGGACAAACAACTGGCTATGGAACCAGGCCCTGTCCGGTGGCGACGGGACATATACCATCCGGGCGTATGCGACCGATGACGCTGGCAACCAAACGACTGACGTGTCCCTGTTTACGCTGGACACGTTGCCACCAACCTGCGGCACTTGCTTCCAGATCGAATCGTCCGGGTCGCCTGTTCAATACGTCAACCAGATTACGGTCGAGCCCGGCTCGGCCGGTGTCACCGACCCGACCCTGCCCATCCTGGTCATGTACAGCGGCAATATTACGGATCCGTTCAAGGATTCCTGGGTACCATTTGGCAGCATCACCAACCTGCATACCACTGGCGGCGAAGGCATCAAAACGATTACCGCCCGCTACCAGGATGGTGTCGGCAACCTGACAGGCATTTACAGCGACGCGGTTACATTGGACCAGACGGCCCCGTCTGCGGCAGTAACGTTCCCGGCCAGCGGATCGTTTGTCAACACATTGACACCCTTCTTTTATGGCACAGCAACAGACACCGGGGGCAGTGGCCTGGATCCCCTGACGTCGATCCACGTGTATGTCGAGAACACCAGCCAGGGTGAATGCTACAGCGGCTTCTGGCAGCCGTCGCCGTGTACAGGCGATTCCGGAGTTGGCACATTCGCCCCCGGCCCCAACACCTGGACGGCCAGCGCACCCGCCGGCGCCCAGGACGGCGTGTTCCAGATTGGTGTCGATGCAATCGACCGGGCGGGAAATATCTCGACCATATTCAATATCCAGGTCACTCTCGATACTGTCACCCCGGCACTCAACGCCGTGACGGTTGCTAACGGTGCCTCGATCGTGATCACGACCTACACCGACCTGGACCAGGTCCGGACGGTCACGCGCGACACCGGGGTCGTGATCACGCGCACCTACGACGCCGCGGGTCGCGTCAAGACGATCACCAGCAACCAGGGAGGCGTCACCACCTACGAGTACGACA
>JBFJWU010000266.1:0-5115 GCA_041623475.1 bacterium
CACGCCCCGGCGAACCGCCGGAACTTTGCCAAAGGACAATACCAGTGCCTGCAACCGCAAGCGCTAATGCCAGTCGTGTTGTTTTACGCCGTAACAACATGTATGCCTCCACACAGGTTTTCCAAACAGTCCCGGAAAACGGGACAAAACGTAGGGATTATATTACTTTTCGCCGAAAAATGGAAGACGTTTACTGATCGACGAACGGCCAACAGCGTGCCGGAAGTCTTGCCGACGGTCAATATTTGATTGCGATTCAGGCTTGAGTATTCCATTTGCAGACGATTAAAGCCGACTGGCTGGCAAGTCACCAATCAAGCACGTCGAATAAATTCGAATCCGATAATTTGCGTTGGTGCCGTGTGTTTTTCCTGTGTGTGACCCAGTCGCGTTCGTGGAAGGGCGCGATCAGAATTTTCCGGTTGCGCGTGGTCAATGGCCCAACCGCGCGAACGGATCGAATAATTTCTACAGGCAACTGTTTGTTTTCGTATTCGGTAGCCGTATTGTGTCAGCGAAACGTAAACACGAGGAATCGAAACAATGCGTTCTTCAGATTTCAAAACCGATTCAACTCAAACCGGACTGGACGAGATCCCGGGTTTTCCTGAAGCCAACCTGCGACTGGAACTCTCGGCTCTGGCTCGGGCCAATAATTCGCTGGCGGAGGCCTTGAATAAGATGACCGATACAGGACCCCAAACCGAGGATCGAAAACGTGTACTGGTCGTTGACGACAGCCCGTTTATTCTGGATATCACCCGCAAAGAGCTGGAAAAGGCTGGCTACGAGGTGATGACGGTCGATCACGTCTTTATCGCCCGCACAGTCAATCAGTTCCGGCCCCATTTGATCCTGATGGATGTCAATATCCGTTCAGAGCAGGGCAATATCGTGACCAGGGCCCTGCGTGAACATACGGCCGGACGGGATGCGCTGATCATCCTGTATTCCGTACTCCCAGAGGACCAGCTGGGTCCCTTGGCGGAAAGCTGCGGTGCCGACGGCTTTATCTGTAAATCCAACAATATCACGCGCATTGCGTCGCGCGTTGAACGACTGTTCAGCCTGCAGGCCGAGTCTCCGGACATCCGGAACATGTTGATGAGCTGACGACAAGCCCCCAACAGCCACGGGGCCTTGCAAAGCTGCACCTGGAGGTGGGGCAAGGCCCCAGGGCAGGCCGACGGCGATTCTCCGCGCAATTTGATCCCGCCGGCCATCCAGCCCCCTTCCATTGGAAGGGGGCTTTTTCTGTGCAGGTTGAATATTGTATGTTACGCTCACAAACAGGAATCCGGGAGGGCCGCGATGAGCGATGAAGAACTGAGCAAACGACTGACTGAACTGCAGTTCCAGGTAACCCAGGAACAGGGAACAGAACGACCATTTACCGGCGAACACTGGGACCGTAAAGACCACGGCACCTATTCCTGTATTGTCTGCGGCGAGCCGTTGTTCAGTTCCGACACCAAATTTGACAGCGGTACAGGGTGGCCCAGCTTCTGGCAACCGGTTGATAACGCCAAGGTGGGCGAGAACCGTGATGCCAGTCACGGGATGGTTCGCACCGAAATCCACTGCGGCAGTTGCAGCGCCCACCTGGGCCACGTGTTCCCTGACGGGCCACAACCGACCGGACTTCGGTATTGCATCAATTCGGCATCGCTTGACTTTGACAACGAGGATTCAGGCACGAGCTAATTCCCTGTCAAACGGTGCCTTCCAAAGCTTCTCTTCGTTTCGTCTCGGCAATGATGTCCTCGCCCATGATCGCGCCAATGTACATGAACGGCGTATCAACCGCGGCAACAAGGATCTTGAATACGTAGCCACAGACAATAGCCCAGACGATATCTTCTGTGGCCCAGACACCCACAAACAAGATTGACACAACTGCGGTTGTATCCACCAACTGACTGAGCATCGTCGAAAAATTATTGCGCAGCCACAGGTGTTTACCGTCAGTCAGGTCCTTCCAGAAATGGTAAACCCGGACATCAATAAACTGGGCGGCCAGGTACGCAACCATGCTGGCAAAGATCGCCCGTGTACTGCTGCCAAATACCGCTACGTAGTGGTCCTGGATTTCCGGACCCTGCAAATGGGAAACGGGTACAACGCGGCCAATTTGCAGAATAATGACCATGTACAAACTGATGACAAATCCGGCAAGAACCACCATATTGGCTCGTTTTCGACCATACAATTCGCTGATCAGGTCCGTGCAGAGGAATGTGACTGGATACGGGATAATGCCGACGCTCAGAGTCGCCAACCCGACAAATGGCAGCTCTACATCAAAGAACTTGAACACCAGGCTGTTGGCGATCACCAGACTGGCCAGGAAGATGCCTGACAGAATCATGAATAGCAGTTCGTAGCGTTTCATCGATCTTTATCATTCAACATCTGGCCCGCCATCGCCAGCAATCACTTGAAATTCATACGGATGACCCACAGAATGGTCCTGTGAGCAAAGCCCGCATATCATTGTTCTGGATTGCGATTGCTGCGATCGGGTCTGCCGGTTGTGACCCACAGACCGCCGGCGAACCCGTTACATATCACGGAGCAGCGCGAAAGATCCTGGACGAGAAATGCGTAAGCTGCCACTACCCTGGATCAGTCGCACCTATGTCCCTGACAACCTATTCGGAGGCCGCAGCATTCAGGGATGCGATCGAGTTCCAGGTGGAATCCGGCGAAATGCCCCCGTGGCCCCCCAGTAATACCTGCAATACGTACAAGCACGACCGATCGTTGACCCAGCACGAAAAAGATACTCTGCTGAACTGGGCGCGCCAGGGCGCACCGCAAGGAATCAGGCCGGTTACTCCGGTCACACCAACTGATTTCGGTGCGTCTGGCCTGAGCCGCGTTGACCTGACCGTTACAATGCCGACAGAATACACACCGGTGCCGTTTTCCAGCCCTTACGATGACCAGCGTTGCATTCTTGTCGACTGGCCGCTGACCACAACGATGTACGTCAAGGGCATGGAAGTCATTCCCGGCAATGAGCGGATTGTCCACCACGTTGCCGTCCTGACAGTTGATCCTGAAAACGTCGACAAATTTGAAGCACTGGATGCCGCCGAGGACGGTCCGGGCTGGTCCTGTTATTCCGGCATTGGCGAGAACATTGACGGTGGCCTGGGTGGCTGGACCCCGGGAATGCGCGCCGTCGAGCTACCTGCCCACATGGGCCGGGAAATGAGACCAGGCAGCAAGATTCTGCTGCATATGCACTACAATTTGTTGTTTGCCAATTCCGGCCCCGACCAGACATCGCTGCGGTTCAAACTTGACGATGCCCCCGGTGGGTTTGCGTTTACAACACCAGTTGCCCGTCCGGAATGGTTGGGCGGAAAAATGCCGATCAAGGCTGGAGATCCGCACAAGACGTACAGTTTTGAGTGGGAACCGACAATGCTGATCGGACCGTTCGGCTCGATCCGCTTCTACAACGCCAACATCCACATGCACCAGCTGGGCAAAAGCGCGCGATTGGAAATTCGGCGTCAGGACGGAACAACTGACTGCCTTCTCGATATACCTAGGTGGAACTTCCTTTGGGAAAACGAATTCTGGTTTGAGGAAGTCCAGGAGATCCGCAAAGGCGACAAGTTGTACGTCGAATGCGTATTCGACAACTCAGCCGAAAACCAGCCTGTGGTCAACGGGACGCAGCTGGAACCCCAGGATATCAACTGGGGTGGCAATGCCCCCAACGAAATGTGTGCGGGGCTGTTGCTGAGCGTGGTTGGATTTTGAGGCAAGCCTGCCAGGTCATTGCGATAGCAGGACAAACTCAAACACGTTGAACGGATCATTGCACGGCGTTGCGACAAAGGCAACGTCGTACTCATTCCGCTCGACAATATCCAGGCACAGGCTCGCGTCAGGATCGTCCGCGATCGCAAACATCCTGCTGCCGATTTCCTCGACTTCGTAAACAACGGATGGATCGTCTGCGGTCAGCGATCCACGCAGGACCGGTGGATCATCCAGTACGAGTTCAAGGACTCCTGTATCCCGTTCATTTCGAATATCCAGTCCGGATGCCCGCAACACGACCGGGCCCGTATCAACAGCCGGTTGTTGGCCAACGACAGGCGCAAATCGACGCTCAACAGTCGCCTCTAGTCGATCCTGTCGATACCGGATTTGCTGTTGTTCCTCATGTGTTTCCTGAACAGACTCGGACAGGATGTTAAAGCCGTCTCCCATTTGCTCCAGAACCACTTCCTGGTTCGACTGTCGGGTTTCCACCCACTCGATTCGATGGGAGACCGCGCTGACCGAACTGGAAAATCGCAAGGTATCACTAACCTGCTTTTGCTCAACTCTTCCGACCTTCCGGTCCACCTTCTGGAGATCCTCGACCTTGGCGTAATCCTCGCAGGCCGGTGCGAAAAAGAGTGTCAGCATTACCATTGCGGCTCGGAAGGTCATGCCCGTTATTTTACTGGGCGGACCGAAAACAGCTTGGTCGCCGGTGACCCCTTGACAATCGTGGGCCCGTGCTTATATTTCCTAGCAACAGGGAATAACAATCCGGCCGACCCGGGATCGTTTCGGAAAGAAGCCCTGAACGGTATTAATTGAATCGGGGCATTGCGCCCAAAGCAAAGGAGCAGATTATGTCACTTGCAAACATTGATCCGTTTACACAGTTCCTGCGTACCAAGAACGACTTTGACCGATTGATCGGCCCCAGCCTGCGTGCAGTCAGTACCAGCGAGCAACAAGGGATCCTGACGCCAGCAGTCGATGTCAGCGTTACGGAAGAGTCTGTTCGGCTGGAAATTGATCTTCCCGGAATTGCAAAAAAGGACATCGAGGTACAGGTCGAAGACCGTCAATTAAGGGTTTCAGCCGAGCGTACTGCGGCAGATCAGCCGGAGGCCTCTGTATACCAGCGCCGGGAGCGTCGGACAGGGGTGTACCGCCGCACGTTCACGTTGCCGGAAAACGTTGACAGTGAAAACCTGACAGCCAGGTACCGAAACGGTGTATTGACGCTGGATCTTCCGAAAATTCCGGAAGCGCAACCGCGAACAATCAGGGTCCAGTAAGGATTTCGGAAAAAGTTATCAGGCAAAGGCCGGG
>JBFJWU010000267.1:0-5110 GCA_041623475.1 bacterium
GCGAAAACCCACGGCACAAACAGGTTCAGGGATAAAGGGGAACAATCGTGGCACGAATTGGTGGCGTTGACCTGCCAAACAACAAACGGATCGAAATCGCACTGACATCGATTTACGGTATCGGTCGCAAACGTGCGACGGACATCGTTGACCAGGCGAACATTGACGCTTCGCTGCGGACCCACGAGCTGTCTCCTGAAGAGGTCGCTCGACTGAGGAACATCATTGACGAAGCCTACAAAGTCGAAGGCGACTTGCGTAAAGAAATCTCGATGAATATCAAACGGCTGATGGACATCGGTTGCTACCGCGGTCTGCGTCACCGGGCCGGGCTGACGGTCCGCGGTCAAAAGACCCACGCAAATGCACGGACTCGCAAAGGGCCGCGCAAGACTGTCGCGGGCAAGAAACAGGCACCAAGGAAATAGGCAGGATACTGAGCAGTTATGGCAACAACCAAATCAAAATCAGGTAAAAAGAAAGCGGCAAAAGTCGTGCCTCATGGTGTGGCGCACATTCATGCAACTTTCAACAATACGATTATTTCAGTGGCTGATCCCAGTGGTGCGGTCCTGCTATGGTCATCCCCCGGCAGGTGCGGATTCAAGGGGACACGTAAAAGTACGCCCTTTGCTGCCCAGGTAGCTGCCGAGGATGTTGCCAAGCAGGCCATTGACATGGGTGTTGAATCTGTCGAAGTGAACTTGCGTGGTGCGGGCATGGGACGTGAGATGTCCCTGCGCGCGTTGAACGCAGCAGGATTAAAAATTACAAAGATCCGCGACGTGACGCCGGTGCCGCACAATGGTTGCCGCCCGCCTAAAAAACGTCGCGTTTAGATCAGTTCGGGGCATCAGGAGCAAAAATGGCACGTTACACTGGACCAGTTTGTCGGCAATGCCGGCGCGAAGGACTCAAGCTCTATTTGAAGGGCGAGCGCTGCTACACGTCGAAATGCAGTTTTGATCGACGGGGGTATGCCCCGGGTCAGCACGGCCGGGCGCGTATGCGATTTAGTGAGTACCGGCTGCAGTTGCGCGAAAAACAGAAGGTCAAGCGTATGTACGGCCTGATGGAACGCCCGTTCCGGAATAATTTCAAACGTGCCGACCGGATGAAAGGTGTCACGGGTGAGAACCTGTTGCAGCTTCTGGAGTGCCGTCTGGACAATGTCGTTTTTCGCGCCGGGTGGGCGCGCAGTCGACCGGAAGCCCGGCAGATGGTCAGGCATCGTCACATTGTTGTCAATGGACGCAAAACGGATGTCCCTAGTTTTGTGGTCCGGATCGGTGACGTGATCGAAATCAAACAACAAAGTCATCGTAATGAAAACATTCGAGAGTCGATTGAGTTCCAGGAAAGCCTTGGATTGACAGCGCCGTGGCTGGAAATCGACAACAAGCAAATGAAGGCCGAAGTCAAACGCCTGCCAGAGCGCGAAGATATTACGATGCCGATCGACGAATCATTGATCGTCGAACTTTACTCCAAGTAATCAGTTACCAAGCGAGGTCTTAAAGTGGTCGCAGGGTTGGAAATGATCAAACCCCAGGAAATTGTCGTTGAAGAAGAAACGCTGACCGAAGTCTACGGGAAGCTGACAATTCAGCCGCTCGAGCGCGGGTATGGCCACACGCTGGGAAATGCGCTCCGTCGTGTGTTGCTGTCCAGCCTGACGGGGTCGGCAATAACCGGTATCGAAGTTGATGGTGCTGTGCACGAATTCAGCTCGATTGCCGATGTGCGTGAAGACGTTACCGAGTTGATTATGAACCTCAAGAAGGTTCGCATTCGTATGCACGGTGACGGTCCAGAGGAAATGACTATTGACGTCAAAGGTCCAGGGGTCGCCACCGCTGACGATTTCGAAGGCGGTCAAAACATTGAGGTCCTGAATCCTAAACATGTTCTGGCACATATCGGCGACGGAGGGTCCCTGCGGATTCGAGCAATCGTCGAACAGGGACGTGGGTTTCGCTCGAGTGAGGAGAACAAGGATCCTGACTGGCCGTTGGGACGGATTGCGATTGATTCGATTTTTTCGCCAATCAAGAAGGTCAATTTTGAGGTTTCAAACGCCCGTGTCGGTCAGCGAACCGACTACGACAAACTGGTAATGCAGGTCGAGACGGATGGCAGCGTTACACCGGTTGATGCCGTGGCGATTGCGGCCAGTGTGTTGCAGGATCAGTTGTCGATCTTTTCTGGAGTCAGTGCGCCCGCAGCGGGTGCTGTAGCTGCAGCAGGTTCGACGGCAGCAAGTTCGGTCGCTGGATCGATCAATCCGGTCTTTATGAAGGCAATTCGTGACCTAGACTTGCAGAACCGCAGCATCAACAGTTTGGAAGCCGCAGGAATTGCCTACCTTGGCGATCTTGTCCAGTTGACCGAAACAGAGCTGTCTGCAGTCAAAAACCTGGGTAAAAAGAGCCTGACGGAAATCAAGGAACTGCTGGAGTCGTCGGGGTTGACCGTCGGTATGAAAATCGAAGGCTGGCCGCCACAGCAGCTCGACCGAGAAGGCGCTCAGGAGGCCTGATCCGATGCAGCACAACAAGAAGGGTCGAAAGCTGGGCAGACGCCCGGATCATCGCAAAGCGATGATGAGAAATCTGGCGTTGAGCTTGATTGCTGAAGAACGGATCGAGACAACGGTTCCGCGTGCAAAGGAATTGCGCCGGTTTGCCGAACGATTGGTCACGTACGCGAAACGCGGCGATCTTCACGGGCGTCGATTGATCATCCAGCGTCTTGGCGGATTTCCCACCGCGCCGGCAGCAGCAGAAAAATTGCTGGAGGATATTGCGCCGCGTTATTCTGAGCGGGCGGGCGGGTACACTCGTGTCCTCAAGACAGGCAGTCGTCGCGGAGATGCGGCACCCCTGGCACTGATCGAATGGGTCGAGGAAGAACTTCCGGAACGCAAAAAAAAGAAAAAACCGGCCACAAAGTCAACCGCAACTGCACAGCCAGCTGAGGCCGAGGTCGACTCGGACGAGGTGGCAAATGACGAGGCTGCAGAGACAGCCGAGCAGGAAACGGCTGTCGCCGAACAGGCTGAAGATGCGTCACCCGATGCCGGTGAAGCCTCTGGCGATGCAACATCCGACGAGTCAGCAGAGGTGGTTGCGGACGAATCAGAATCCCCGACAGCCGAAGCCGAGCCGGAGGGCGATGACGCAGAAGCGGCGAGCGAGGTCACTGAGGAAAATAGCAGCGATTCAGATTCCAGCGAGCCCGATCCATCTGGTGACCCCGATGCCGGGGATGAAGACGCTGACAAGAGCTGATTCCCAGCACCACTGATAGCCCGGCCCCGAAAATGATTGAACTCAGCAAACGCATCCAGCAGGTTGCGCCTTCGATTACGCTTGCGATCACTGCCAAAGCCAAGCAATTAAAGGCAGCAGGAGAAGATGTAATCGGTTTTGGAGCCGGAGAGCCGGACTTTGACACACCGGAGTCGGTAAAACAAGCCGCAATCGAGGCCTTGAACCAGGGCCGCACTAAATACACTCCCGTCGACGGTATTCCTGAGCTGAAGGACGCAATTCGCGACCGAATCGCCGCCGACCATCAATTGTCTTACGATTATCCCGAAATTGCGGTAACCGTGGGGGCGAAGCAGGCGATCTACAACCTGATTCAGGCACTTATTAACCCCGGAGACGGAGTACTGATACCGGCTCCGTACTGGGTGTCGTATCCCGACCAGGTACGGCTTGCGGATGGCGAGCCACAAATTGTGGAAACCCGGTTTGAAGACGGATTTCGCCTTTCCGCACAAGCGCTGGACGATGCCGTCAAGCCGAACAGCCGGTTGCTGATCCTCAACTCGCCGTGCAACCCGACAGGTGCTGCGCTCGGCCGGGATGCACTGGTCGAGATTGCCGACGTCGTCAGAAAGCACAATTTGCTGGTCATCAGTGACGAGATTTATGAAAAGTTGGTCTATGACGGTTTCCGGCAAGACAGTATCGTTGCGGTAGATCCGACCCTGAAGGACCAGACTGCGATCGTAAATGGAATGAGCAAGGCCTACGCGATGACCGGTTGGCGGCTGGGGTATATCTGTGGACCCCAGGAGTGGGTCCGTGCGGCTGTGAAACTCCAGGGCCAGTCGACGTCAAATCCTACATCATTTGCACAGTATGCAGGTGTAAAGGCGTTGCAACTTGACGACAGCGAAATTGAAGCCATGCGCGACCAATTCGAAACCCGGCGTAACGAAATTGTCGATGCCTTGAATGACATCAGCGGTGTGTCCTGCCCAAAGCCAGACGGAGCGTTTTATGTGTTTCCGTCGATTGCCAATGCGATCGAGGGCCGGTTTGAAAATACCGTCGACTTTGCCGCCGAGTTGTTGAATTCTGAAAAAGTTGCAGTTGTGCCGGGCGAGGGTTTTGGCGCCCCGGGACACATCCGGCTGAGTTACGCCAGTGGCCTGGACGAAATCAGGTCAGGAATACAGCGAATCAAGCGTTTTATCGACGGCTGAACCCCGGACCGGCACCATTCGGTCCTCAACTTCCTGAACAGGCTCTGGACCGGATCCCGCGGGACTGCGGGATTGGTACAGGAGGGCGCAGCTGACAGCCCAGCCGCCGACAGTGTTGACATTTTTCCCCCAGCTACGAAAAAAATGCATACTTCACCCAGCATGGGCCGGTAATCGGCGGTTTCTGTGTCCGATAAACTGGCACGGCAATTGCTAAGTCAATATCAGACATTCGTCACACAGTTTGCCGGATGCCGATCGCTCCTTGGGGCAAATTTAACCCCACCCACCTGTGCACCAGGGAAGCGATCAGGCCTGCGGCGTCGGTAAGAGCCGAAGGCATTGCCTTCGGCTCTTTTTTTTTCGACAAAATCAATCTCGCACCCGGTTGCCTGCGCCAAGATATGGTGCTGGTTGTCCGTTTGAGCACAAAATATACGCTACTTAGGCCTAATTATATGTTAATTATATGTTAAATAGTTAAAATTATTTGACATTTGCAGGGTCAAACTGTTAGTTTGACGGTGAAATGGTTTCCTGCTGTCGAATTCCGGGTCAATTGGCCGCCTGTGCGCTTGTCGTCATCGCGCATCTGTCTGGATGTGCGACAAC
>JBFJWU010000268.1:0-5093 GCA_041623475.1 bacterium
CAGCGGAATACGATCCCGCTGCTGGCGGCCCTGATCGACCAGGGGTACCAGTTGAGCCTCGAGACAAGCGGCGTCTGCACCATTGCAGATGTCCCCAGGCCGTGCCGGGTCGTCCTCGATATCAAGACGCCGGGCAGCGGCATCCACGACCAGTGGCTGGCGGACAACGTTGGACGATTGCAGCCGGGTGACGAGCTCAAGGCGGTGATTGCAGACCGGGCCGACTGGGACTGGTTTGTCGGATGGTTCGCCGAAACGTCTGGACTGGACGACGTCATCGTCAATGTTGCGCCGGTGATGCCGGATCTGCCCGCGGCAACGCTGTCTGAATGGCTGCTGGACTCCGGATTGCCGTTTCGTTTGAACCTGCAGTTGCACAAGTGGATCTGGCCGGGCGAAGACCGCGGGCGCTGACCTGGCAATGAATAAAGCGATTACATCCGTGTCAGTCGGTGCGGCCGGTGCCAACCGGGTTTCCGGCGTGCCCCGGCCACTGTGGCCGATCTACGTCGTTAATGCGGCACAGGCGCTGGGGGGGCGGGTCGCGGTCCTGGTCCCGGACGACAACTGCCTCCAGGAAACGGTCGGATTGCTGCGTGATCGCACGACATTGCAGGTGGTCGATGTTCCGGCCTGGGATGTGCCGCTGCTGGACCATACGGATCCGGATCCGCGGATCATCGCCCGTCGAATGGTTTCGGCGCGGCGGATCGCCGCCGACGACTGGGATGTCATTGTTGTCGAGGCGACCTCGCAGTTGATCCCCCTGTGCCTGCCGACGCTGGACCCGGTCTTTGATATCGCAGTCGACAGCGAACTGGAGCCGGTCGACCTGCAGCAGCGTGGTTACCGCCGCGTATCGGAAGTCAGTGCGCCGGGTGAATACTGCGTGCGCGGCGATATCATCGACGTCTGGTCACCGCTGGAGGTCGTTCCCGTCCGCGTAGAGCGTTTTGACACGGTCATTGATGCCCTGCGCCTCTTTGACGTCGCCAGCCAGCTCAGCACCCGGACCGCTGTCACGTATCAAATCGGTTACGCCGGCTATTTTGTCGATGAAGCGGCCAACCAGCAGATTGTCGAGCAGGTCTCGCGGCGGGCGCGGCGGCTGCATTCGGGTCCGACGGGCGAAGCCCGCCTGCGGGACGCTATTGTCGGTGGCCGCAGCTATCCCGGCCAGGACCTGTGGCGCGCGGGCCAGTTGGCGGTGGCCGAACTGCCCGCCCAATGGCAGATCGTCGTCGACCCGGACGGCTGCCAGCGGAACCTGTCAGCGCTGGTTGAATCGACCGAATCCGAACGACGCAGCCTGGATGAAGAGGGTGTTCCGTACCCGTATGTGGATTACCAGCATTCGGTAGACGCCACGCACGTTTATGTCGGCAGCCAGGGGGAGAATCCGGAACACGTTGTCTCGCTGCCGCAGCTGTCGCGATTGGATGCCCGCAAATGGTTCCAGCAGACCGCAACGCAGCAGCCGCTGCCCCAGCGTATCTGGCTGACCGGGCACGCAAATGACCGCGATGTCCTGGCCAAATATTCAGCCGAGTACGAGGGCACGGCCGAACTGACGCTCGTCAGCCAGTCGATCAAGGGCAGTTGGGATATCCCGGCCCTTGGGCTGCGGATCATCGACGGATCACGAATGCTGCGCCGCCACCGGGTGGGGCGGATGCTGGCCCCCCGACGTGACGCCGACCTTGGCGACATGGTTGCGGGCAGCCTGGTGGTCCACGAAGAGTACGGGATCGGCCGCTATGTGGGCTTTGAGCGCACGACCATTGACGATGTGTCCGTGGACATGGTGCGCCTGGAATTCCGCGATGGCGATACGGTCCTGGTACCAGCGCCACGGATCAATGTCCTGTCGCCGTTCCACGGGGACGATCCGGACGGGGTTGAGCTGGACAAGCTGGGTGGCGATGCCTGGGTCAAACGCAAGGCCAGGGTACGGGAAGAACTGGTCAAGTTCGCCGGTGAACTGATCCGCATTTATGCCCGGCGCGAACAGGCGACGCGCGCGCCGCTGCCACCGGCCGGCGAGCTGTCGGCGGCCATCGAGGCCAGTTTCCCCTGGGAGGAGACCCCCGACCAGCTGCGGGCGCTGGAAGAAATTGCCGGCGACCTGGCGACAGAGCGGCCGATGGATCGGTTGCTGGCGGGTGATGTCGGATACGGCAAAACCGAAATCGCCCTGCGGACCGCGATCCGGTTTGTCGAGGCCGGGCAGCAGGCGGCAATCCTGGTGCCAACCACCGTCCTGACCAGCCAGCACGGGCGGACATTCCGCGAACGATTGGATGAACTGCCGGTTCGGGTGGGTGTACTCAGCCGGTTCTCGGGCGCGACCGAAACCCGGGACCTGATCGACGGGCTGCGCAACGGGCGGGTGGACATTGTTGTCGGCACGCACCGGTTGCTGCAACCGGATGTGTCGTTTGCCCGCCTGGGGTTGCTGGTGATTGACGAGGAACACCGCTTTGGGGTCAAGCACAAGGAAGCGCTGAAAAACCTGCGCTCGAATGTCGATTCGCTGGCGATGTCGGCAACACCGATTCCCCGCACCCTGCAGATGCACATGGGCGGCCTGCGGCCGATGTCAATTATCGCGACGCCACCCCCCAGTCGCCTGGCCGTTGAGACCCGGGTCATGGCCTATGACGAGGACATCCTGCGCGAAGCGATTGTCCGCGAACGGAACCGTTCCGGACAGGTGTTTGTCCTCCAGAACCGGATCGAGGCCCTTGACGAACTGTCGGAACTGCTGCGCAGCCTGGTTCCGGACCTGCGGATCAGTATCGTCCACGGCAAGATGGCCGCCAGCGACATCGAAAACGTGTTTTCGGACTTTCTTGAGTACCGCACGGATGTCCTGATTGCGACGACCATTATTGAAAGCGGGCTGGATTTCCCCCGGGCCAATACCCTGATTGTGATGGATGCGCAGAACCACGGACTGGCAGACCTGTACCAGTTGCGGGGGCGCGTCGGCCGGTCCGACCGGCGGGCATTTGCGTACCTGTTCCATCCCGGCGAGGCCACATTGTCCGACAAAGCCAGCAAACGGCTGGACGTACTGCACAGTTTTTCGAACCTCGGCGGCGGGTTTCACGTCGCCATGCGGGACCTGGAGATCCGTGGTGCCGGCGAGATCCTCGGCAAGAAGCAGGCGGGCAACCTGCGCAGCGTTGGCATCTCGACCATGATTCGCCTGCTGCAGGAAGCGGTAGCCGAGGTCCACGGCGAACACGTACCGGACCAACTGGAGCCCGATATCCGCAGTGACCGGACAATGGTCCTGCCCGAAGACTGGATTGACGGCGAACAACGGCAGCTGCGCGCGTACCAGCGGCTGGCCATGGCGCGATCCAGTGACGAAGTCGACGGCGTCCTTGCCGACCTGCAGGACCGGTTTGGGCCAATCCCCGACGGGGTCAATGACAACGAATTCCTGGCCAGTGCGCGCCTGCGGCCGTTATTGATTGCGCTGCACGTCCGCTCGCTGTCGTTAAACGGCAACCGGGCGTCGGTGTATATCGAGCCGACAACGCCGCTGCAGCCCCAGGACGTGATCGCGTTTGCCCAGGCCCACGACCACGTCGAGCTCAAACCGGACCGGCTGGTCATTGACCTGGGCACCGCCGATGGTAACCGCTTTGAACGGGTGGGGCTGGTGCTCAGTGAACTGGCTGGCCACGGCCTTGCGGACCGGGCCGGCTGACCGTGTTCAAAACGCTGGTCAGGACCTTTGTCGCCCGGCCTGTCGCAGATTTTTGCCCGGACCCGGTGCCAATCGCCGACGGATTGTGGTCACTGGATCGCCAGGTCCGGTTCCCCGGTGGATTCCAAATGCCTGGACGGTCTGTCCTGGTGCGGCAGGATGATCGACAGATTGCTGTTATCTCGGCACCACCGGCCGATATTCCCGACAACCTGGACCAGGTTCGGCAGCTGGGGCAGGTTGGATCCGTGGTCGCCCCCAACAGTTTTCATTATCTGTTTGCCGCCGACTTTGCGGCTGCATGCCCCGGTGCCCGGGTCCTGGTCACGCCTGGCCTGGCCGCCCGCACGGGCCAACTGCATGACGCGACAGAGCTTGACGGATCGCAGCCGGATGCCTGGGCGAATTGCCTGGATACACACACCTTGATGGCGCCGGACGGGATCGCGGAAACCGTGTTCCTGCACAAGCCGTCCGGATCGCTGGTCCTCACCGACCTGGCGTTCAATATGGCATCGTATCCGCGGGCCATCGATCGCCTGGTCTGGCGGGCGGCTGGTGCACCCGCGGCATTTGGTCCGTCGCGAACGTCACGAACGTTCCTGCTGGCCGATCGTGCGGCGACAGGTTCATTTCTGCAGCAGGTCCTGGAATGGGATTTCCAGCGCATCGTGCCCGGCCACGGGGACATTATCGAAAACGGTGCCAGGCAGGCCCTGCAGCAGGCCTTTTCCGATTATCTGTAGCGGACGGGTTGCCCGGGCGCTAGCCCTGGCCGTATGCCTTCATAAACTCGATTCCCGGCATGACGACGGTCACCCAGTGGTCGGCTATTTCGGCGTCGAACTGTTCGTCGCTGTCTGACAAAACGGACAATAACGAATCAACCCAATCCAGGTAATGGGTTCCCTGCACGGTTAATGTTGGCGACTTGTGGATGGATGCGATCATCGTCAGCGTTTCCGGGACCGGGTTTTCCGCATACTCGAGCAACTTCTGGATGCCACCGTGCAGGCGGGCATACTGGTGGACCATATTGACATCGCCGAACATCGCCCGGTAGACCGGTTTCTGCGATAACAGCCGGTCATAGAACTGTTCAAAGAATTGCCCGTTTGCCCCGGTGGCACGGGCGAAACTGTCGCGGACAATGGCAACAGTTCCAGCAGCAATAGGTGTCCGGGACATTACGTCGCTCGTTTTTCAGTTGGTTGTATCGTCGGCCGGAAGCGGCCCGGCGTTGTCCGTCCAGTTGGGTCCGCGCATCAGTATATAAATCCCCAGAAACCAGTCAAATGGGACGCAGACCTGGTGCAGCCACAGCGGATTGGCCGGTGTCAGGTTGGTGGCGATGTGGACAATGTCCGAGGCC
>JBFJWU010000269.1:0-5077 GCA_041623475.1 bacterium
CCCGGTCGATGGTGCTCCGACTGAGCCCGATGATCCCGCGCCCGTTCCGGACCCGGCCGATGCAGCCCTTGAAGACGAGCCGCTTGACCCAACGGCGCAAGGCGCTGAAGGTGCTGCATTAGCCGATGATCCAGCTGATGCGGCGCTGGACGATCCGGCGGACGCCGCATTGGCGGATCCCGCTGCAGTTGATCCGGCAGCGGCGGTTTTGGATGAAGCGGCTCCAGTTGCAACGGGCGCCGCGAATCCGGCGACGGACTCGCAGGACGCGCAAGATCCGGCCGATCAGGTCATTGGCGGGTCTCCTTCGGCAACGACCGACTCCGGGCAGACGGCCGATGCCCCCGTAGCCGATCCGGCGGATGCTGTTGTCGGTGACGAGGATTCAGGGGATGTGGCTGACCAGGTCCTTGCGGCACCAGCACCCGGTGAGGTCACCGAGGACGAGGATGCCTACCAGGAGTTGCGCCGGACGATCGAAGCCAGCGTCCAGGTCAGGGAGCTGTTGGAAACCGGCTACATGAAAGATGGTTTGTTGATTCGTCGTGGGCGCAAGGGCGCGCAGGGGGGGCCAGCTTTACTTGGTTTCACTGGTGTATTTCGCGGAATCAGTGCGGACCTTCCGCCCAAGAACAGCTTTCGCTTTGGCAGCCATTTTGGATTTTATGCAGCGCCGAGCCTTTGGGATGATACAAAGCAAAGCCATCTGGACGCAATCGGGTTCTTCTCCTACAGCATTCGCGACGACCTGGAGGCACGTATCGCCGGCGTCGCATCGGGACATCGCAGTGGAAACATTGCCCGAATTGGCCAGGACGCGCTGTTCCAGACTTTGGGCGACATCTATATCGGGGCAAAATATTCCTATAAAGTCCTGCCGTATCTGCACGTTGGCGGCGTAGCCGACCTGCACTTTTTTACCCAGGTTGGGAAATTCCTGCTGCAGGGGGATGCCACTGGATTCCTTCTGCTGGCGACGGCAACGCTCGATTTCTACCGCAGTGGCTGGTTTCCCAAGCTGAGGTTCCCGGTCCGTGCCCATGCCCAGTTCGGGTATAACTTTGACCAGTCTTCGGCATTGCTGGACAACGTTGATACGCAGAATGCATCGACATTCGGTGGTTTTGGGCTGTCGCCTGGCGACCAGATCCCGTTTGTTGTTGGCGTCGAATTGATCCAGGAACCGGTCAGTTATTTTGTCGAATACAGCGCGGACCCGGTGGTCCGGCAACGTGCTGGAAGCGGGGTTCTGGCCGACCGCCCCAGCTTTTTGCGCAGCCCGCATCGGATGACGTTTGGCGCGCGCTGGAATCCGGCAGAGTTTCTGATGATCGACGGTGCCCTCGATTACGCCTACGGATTAAACAAGCCGGTGCAACTGTATAACCGTCCTGAACCCCCAGGCCCGCCGTACAAACTGCATTTTGGTGTGACGTACGAATGGAGCCCACTGGGTTACGAGGTCATAGACCTTCGTGGTCAGATCGTCGGTCTTGTCGTTGATGCTGATACCGGCCAGGCGCTGGGCGGTGCCGTTATCGAATACCTGGATGCAGATGGCGAGTTTACGCCACAGGTCGCTGATGTTGAAACAGGTACCTTTGAAACCTATCGCATGCCACCGGGGGAAATCCTTTTAAGGGTTACATTCGAGGGATACGAGCCATTAATTATCAATCCGACGATCAAAGAGCGCGAAGTCCAGGACCGCAAAGTGTTTCTGCGGCGCCCCGACGCCGCGCGCGGTCCTGTCGGCGCCCTTGTTGGTGTGGTCGCGGATACCGAAGGCAATCCCGTTACGGCGGTCATTCGGTTTCCCGACACCGATATCGGCGAAATTGAGTCGTCCGAAGACGGGACGTTTGTCAAGATCCTGCCCGTTGGAAACTACCGTGTCGAAGTCATCGCGGCTGGCTACGAGGCCAAGAGCTATCAGGTTCCGATCCTGGAAAAGAAAAAGACCAACGTGACGTTCCAGCTGATCGGTGGTGGGGAACAGGGTGCAGTGGCGGGAACGGTTGTTGACAAGGACGGTCGACCGATCCAGGCAACATTGATGATGATGGATGCGCAGCTGGAGCCTGTCCAGACTGATGCGCTGGGGCAGTTCACTAAAGTCCTGCCGCCTGGCGAGTATTCGATCGAGGTCAGGGCCCGTGGCTACATTACCCGCGGATTCAAGATTCCAATCGAGGTCGGGAAAAAGACGGTGCTGGATGTTGTTCTCGAAGAAGAGCAGGCGGTTGGTGCGTTAGCCGGGCGGATATTGAGCGTTGACGGTGCGCCCCTGGCCGGCACGCTGTCGTTTGCGAATGCGGAAATTGCGCCAATTCCCGCAGATCCCGACAGTGGGGCATTTGAGGTTGTCGTACCCGCAGGTACTTACGAAATTGTCATTGACGCGCCAGACCACGACGAGAAACGGTTCCGGATTCCAGTTCTGGCCGGCAAGAAAACGGTACAGGACTTTCGACTGGAGCGATCGGTCAAATCAACCGATTTCGCGCGGCTCGAGGGTGAGCAGATACTGATCAGCGAGCCAGTAGATTTTGAGGCGGGCACGACGCTGTTGCGGGAATCTGCGTATCCAGTGCTGGAAAGCGTCGTCAAGCTGTTCCTGCAGCTGGCGCCCAATAAGAAATTGAGGATCGAAGCCCACACCCACAATCTGGGACCATCTGCGGCAAACCTGCGTCTATCAGAAGAACGTGTTGCTGCCGTTGTCGATCAAATCAAGACACTGGGCCTGCCGGCGGACCGCATCAGGGGGGTTGGCAAAGGGGAAGATTTCCCAATTGCAAGTAACGATTCCATCACTGGGCGTGTGAGAAACGAGCGGATCGAATTTTACGTGGAATAGGCCCGGTCCGGGCAATTGAATTGCTATAATGCAGGCGCACCACGAACGTTAGATTTCCAAGTCATTTTTGGCATTGCATGCGATCGCGTGCAGGCCTGTAAAGACGCCTGCCAATGGAGGGTAGCGCCAATGCTCAGCACCACAGATTTTCGTAAAGGGCTCAAGGTCCAGATCGATGATGCGCCGTGGGAAATCGTTGATTTTCAGCACGTCAAGCCGGGAAAGGGCGGTGCGTTTGTTCGCACAAAGATACGCAACCTGCTGACCAGCGCGGTCGTCGAAAAGAATTTTCGGTCTGGCGAGAAGTTTCCGGCGCCGGACCTGGAATTCAAGAAGATGCAGTATCTGTACGAGTCGGATGGCTATGTGTTTATGGACATGGATTCCTATGACCAGGTCACGTTTAGCGCCGAGCAGGTCGGTGACCAGACCGCATTCCTGAAGGAAAATCTCGACGTTGACGTTGTTTTTTACGAAGGCAGTCCGATAACCGTGACGCTGCCGAATCACATCGTCTATGAAGTCGTCCAGACAGACCCTGGATTAAAGGGCGATACCGTGTCTGGCGGCAGCAAACCAGCCACCCTTGAGTCAGGCGCGGTGGTCCAGGTACCACTGTTCTTGAAAGAGGGAGAAAAAATCAAAGTCGATACGCGTACCGGCGAGTACATCGAACGCGTAAATTGATCGGCAAACGCTGGCACATGAATCTGGAATTGCATACCATGACGTTTGACAATGGTGGTGGGGTCGCGATTTTTGCGCGGCTTTCCCTGCGTTGTGCCTGTGAGGGAAGGTGGCAAAGCTAGACCGCAACAAATTGTTGGCCAATGCCCAGAAGCTGATTCAGCGGGGTGATCTGGCCAAGGCGGTAGTCCAGTACGAAAAATTGCTGGAAATGCAGCCCAAGGACGTCCAGTCGTTGCTGCGACTCGCTGGCCTGTATTTGCGTGTTGATCGCGGCGAAGACGCCGTCAAGACCTATATGAAGGCCGGCAGCCAATACGCGACGACCGGTTTCTACCAAAAGGCAGTTGCGGCCTATAAACAGGCCCTCCAACTCCGTTCAAATGATCCTGAATTGATGCATGAACTGGGATCCTTGTACCAGCAGATGGGTCTGAAAAGTCCTGCAGTCGACCACTTCGACCAGGCAGCCGGGTTGTATGCGTCTGCGCAACGGTATGACAAAGCCATAGAAATCATGCACTCGCTGCTGGATCTGGAGCCGGATCGCCCGGACCTGAAAGCAAAGTACGGCGAGTATCTGTTCCAGGCTGGACGAAAAGACGAGGCGATCGGAGTCTTCCGCGGACTGGTGGAAATCCTGAAGCTGGAAGGCCAATGGGAAGACCTCGCACGGTTCTACGAGCGGATCCTCCAAATGAGTCCGGACGATCAGGATATCGGGCTGGACCTGGCGCATACATACCTGCGAATCGGGCTGGCTCCCAAGGCTCTCCAGCGCTTGAAGGCGTTATTTGACTCTGGCGTCCGGGATGCCGAAATATTTGATCTGCTGGCCAGAGCGTATGTGCTGCTGGGCAAGAATGGCAAGGCGGTCAGCGCCTATCTGGAAAAGGTCAACCGGCTGGACCGGGGCAGCCAGGCCGACGAAATCCAGAAGACCCACAGGCGAATCCTCGAAATCGATCCGACAAATGAACAGGCATTGATGGCGCTGGGCGAGGCTGAAGAAGGTTCCGAAGTTGAGGCCGAGGATGATGACGAATCACTTCACGTTATCGAGGAAAGCCTCAACGAGAGGCCCGAGGCCGTTGTTGAAGTGGTTGCCCTGGAAGACGACGAACAGCCGACCGTCTTGTTGGGTGCAGAGTCAACTGGCGGTGAATTCAGCGAGATACTCCAGGAAGCCAGCGTTTACATTCGCTACGGAATCAAAGAAAAGGCTCTCAAGAAACTGGACCAGATCCTTGCCCAGGATCCGGGCAATGTTTCTGCTCTGCGCAAGCGCATTGAAGTCCATCGCGAGTCTGATCCGGCCCGTGCCATCCCGGACCTGGTCAGGCTGTCTGAGGTTTTCGAAGGGCTGGGAGAACTGGATAGTGCGGAAGGATGCATCGCCGAGGCCAAATCGATAGATGAAAACCATCCCGTACTGCGCGAATTCCTGGGATTGGGCCCGGCTGATTCAGGCGCAGGTCCCGGCCCGGGTCCAGTCGCGGATGTCGTTGGGGCCGACGACGACGAAGAAGA
>JBFJWU010000270.1:0-5072 GCA_041623475.1 bacterium
CCGCCAGTGTCGTCGCGGCATCCTGAATCGGGGTGACCACGTTGATAATGTTCTGTAACGCGTCCATCGCGTACGCTGCTGTAATTGTCGAACCCGGGACTCCGGCCGCGCGCGAAAAAGCCTTGGCGCGAATCAACGCCGGTTTTGACATTCCGGCCGACATCCGGCGTGCCCACAGTACGGATACGCGCTCAATGGCAGTCGTTGTCAGCCGAGCCTGCCGAAACCGGGCTGGCATTGCGGCTCGCAGCATCCTGGCTGGCATCCTCTGGAAATAGTCGACCAAGGGTTCCAGGACATTATCACTGCGGATCATTTCGCCGTGCTGGGCCCCCATGTGTGCCTCTGAACCGACGAGTTGGACGATGCGAATTCCGTCGGTAGGGTAGGGTTCAATGGCCATTTGCGACTCCTTCTGCATTCGTCCGGCACAAGTCCGTGAACGTTTCGATGATCAGTTGTCCATGAGTTTCGAGAATGTCATCCAGGTTGACCAGTAATTTCCGTAATGCGTCCGGCGACTCCATCGCATCAAGCATCGCGTCCCAGATCAGTACGGTCCGCCGCGGGTCCAGGTAAACCGCACGCTTCAACAGTGGATTGACGGAATGGGCTTGCTGCAAGACGTTTAAAATTGCCAACGCTGCGGATTGCCCGGTGGCCTGGATCAAATGTCGAATCATCCTGAAGTCAGTTTCAAACGCAAGGTCGGAACTGGCGACGCTTTTCGCGTCGTTTGCGACCAGGGCCTTCAAGGGGTTCAGGATCAAACCCAGTTCCGCGGCCAGACCGGGGTTCCAGTTGTCCAGCAATTTCTGGAAAAGACCTTTTGCAACCCAGCGTTGCAATTCCATCCAGTCGGCGATGGCAGTTGCCGCCGAGGTCGGATGGGCCAGGGCATCACGTATCAGTACCGGTAACAAACCCGGACCGCCGGTTACGTCGGTGTCAAGGACGGTAACACCACTGCCTTTTCGGCCAGCCACCAGGTTCATGGCTTCCAGGCGCGCAATGACCCTTTGCATTGTCGCAATGGTTACATCGAATCTGGCCGACAGGTCCTTCAGTGTTGGCAGTCGACTGGCAGCTGGCAGCCGCCCTGACACGATGTCTCCGGCAAGTTGGTCAACGATCGTGTCAACCACGGTGATTCTGGTTTCGGAATGCATACCACATAATTATACTACATAAAAAAACCCCTATGCCGCTCCTGTACTCCGAACGGAGCATTCCGCGCGAAGTGAAATTAAATACCATTTTTACTTAACAAGTAGAGGCATAACCATTTGTAATAAAACAACAAATAAATATCAACGAAAAATTAATAAAAAACTATTTGACAAAAAGAAAATCCGGTGTTAGATTCATGGGCATCGGGCAGGCACGCCCGGAAATTACAACGCAACCGGTTGACGGTTGCATGACCCAGAGGAGAGGGGTATGAATGCAATATCGGGAAACATTAAGCAGGTCGTGGCGGCTGCCATGGTGTTCGCTGTTGTGGCAGGAACTTCCGGATGTCAGTTGATCGATCAGATTGAGGCGGCAATCCAGAGCGCCGCAACGGCACTTGGTTCGTCCGAAATCGCGGCAGATACTGTTTCGGACGCACTGACGTCCGCATTAGAGGTCGACGAACTGACGCAGATTAACGGTGACCTGGGTACTGTTGTGCCAGAGGTGTCGACCGATCTGTCCGGAAGCGCCGGTGCGCGGGCAACAATATCCGGGCGTTCGCAGATGGCGCCACTGGCTGTCGGTGACGAATGTCCCCGGACCGCCGTTGATCGCTTTGGCGATGAGCTCCCGGCTGATCGAATCTGTTCGGCGTTTCTGCCGGATGGGGCGAGGGTCAGCGTCTATGTTCCGGAAGGTGCTGCACGTGCCTCGGATCTGGTGGTTGTGGACTTTCTGCAAAGTTTTGACCGCGATGGCGTAACCGGTACTGTGCGAGTCGAGGACCTGGAGGCGCCCGTCGGGACCAGCCAGGCTAACCTCTGGCGCCACGACGTTGCGGCGGTTCGCGAGGCGTTTGGCCGGCCAGGGGAGCGGGTAGCGTATCGAATCGAACGATTGCTGGGCAATATGAACGGCTGTCCGGATCGGGAACGAACTTCTGATGTATGTGATGCCGATGCCGACCTGGCAGACGAGTTTTTCGGTTATTCAGTGACAACCGAGTTTGTTGATGGCGGTCGGGTGATGGAGTGGGTTACGCCGGATCAGCCCGCGGAGCGTCCAGAGGTCGCGGCAATTGCCAGTGGTACGTACGAGAAGGTCATTGAGTACCCGGTCGGTCATCGTCTGGTATCTGAGCGCCTTGTTGTTACCTTTGATCGCGAGGCCCAGACGGCCATCATTGAAGGTGAACGGGTCCACTCAGATGGTGGGCTGGGCAAACTGCTGATCGAGGTTGACGGGGCAGTCACGACGATCGATGAAGACTGGGCCAGTGGCCGGACTGTTGACGGAATTGTTAATCGCGATGACGGGACGTTCGAACGGGTCGTTGTTTACGAACCGGGTCACTTTCGTGTACGCCTGGCCGAGGCCGGAACCATGAGCGATGCCGGTGGCGAAATCGAGCGTGTTATCGAACGAACGGACGGCGAGGTTCGGGTCGTGGACGTTGTGACAGTCGTATCCGGTAACCAGGTTACGGTTTCGTATGACGAGCAGGGTGGTGGAACGGGAACTGTGACCATCGTCCGGGAAGGTGACCAGCGCAGCCTGGTTGGAACGGCAACCAGCGCGGCAGGCGTACTAATGGACATGGAGGCAGTCGAGGATGCCGATGGCACGCTTCGGGTCAATATCTGGATTGACCGTCCAACTGTAAGCTGCGACCTGGACACAGACCGGGACGCAGAACAGGACGGAGTCGCTTATCTGGAAAGGGATATCGACGGCCGTATTACGGGTGAAGCCCAGCATTGTGACCAGGATGGATCCATTGTCGAATCCGAAATCGCAGTTGAGCCCGGCGAGCCCGCCCGCATCAAGGATCGTGGCCAGGCGGCTGAACGCCGGATTACCCGGGATATCCGGATCACGACCCGCTAGGGACAATATTTGTTGGACGTGCAGGGTGCATCGCCTGACCCACCCAGGCGGTCGCTCTGGCAGCCCGGGGCCGGAAGCGCTCCGGTCCCGGGCAATTTATAATAAATTTGATTGACAAGATTTTAGTTAAATAATTGCTAATAAAGATAATAAAATCAAAGAAAAGAAAAAAAGATTTTTATTTTAGAAACATTTGAATCGGGCGCAGGCCCAACCAGACGGGGCTGAGCGGCCGTGCCGACGATACCAGCAGCCAGGCCCGATGTCCATTCCTATGCGGACTATCGCGCATTCCTGCAGGACTTTTACGCCTGGAAAAAAAACAATACCAAACGTTTTTCGCTGCGATCCCTGAAGGTCCGCAAGCATCCGGATGACTTGAAGGGCAGGGGCAAGAACAACCCGTACTACTCGGCCCAGTTCCTCCATCTGGTGATCACCGGGCAGAAACCCATGTCGGAACGGATGGCGGCTGCGGTTGCGGAAGCGTTTGAACTGTCGGATTCAGAGACACTTTTCCTGCAACGTCTGGTTCGGTTTCACCTGAGCGAAGATCCGGATACCCGGCTGGAAACGTTCCGCAGAATGGCCTGGCGGCAGGAATTCCGGGAAGCGCAAGGAATTGGCAGTCGCGAGCGCCTGGATTTTATCTCGCACGGATTCATAGGAGACGTCTATTTGATGACCGCGCGCGCCGATTTTCGCGCTGATGCCCGATGGATTTCGGACCGAATGATGTTTCCTGTTACGCGGTCACAGGTTCGGACGGCTCTGGCAGTGCTTGAGGATCTGGACTTGATTTCCGTCGCCGCCGACGGGACCGTAACCAGGACAGCAGCGGACAGTCCAATGCCCGAAACCGGCGAGGCAATGTTGTTCCGGATCTACCACATGGAGCAGGCCGAAAAGGCCCGTCACGCATTAGAGCAATTGCCGACTGACGACAGGTTGTTCAACACCTGGGGGGTCAGTCGTTTTACAGAAGGCGATTTTCGCGCCTGGAAAAGCGAACTTGCGACCAGGATCGACGAGGTGGTCGCCGAAGTAACGGAAAAATGGGCCGACCGGTCTGCAGACGGCGACATCGTCGCCCAGATCAATTTTCAGCTGTTTCCATTGACACATATCGATAACAGCGACGACGAACAGGACGACCGATGAACCTGCGAAATTCGATTCTTATTCTTCTTGCCCTTGCCGTGTCGGCGTGCGGCATCGACTTCAAGGTTGGTAATGGAGGCACGACACCCTCCAGCCTTGTATCGGATTCTGCGCAAGAGCTGGATCTGGCGGTCGCTGCGGCACTTGAACTGGATGAATTGACGGTTCTTGTTGTCGATCCGGCCAACCTGGTGCCCGATGTCGGCAGCATTGGGCCCGGCGAACTGGGCTCGGCCAAATCACAACCGGCAGCCGGCCTGGCACCAGCGTCGGTCGACGATCGTTGTCCGGTAGGCGGAGTTGATGACGTCGCCAGCCTCAACGACCGGCTTCCCACGGATCGGATTTGCAGTGTATTCCTGGCGGATGCACGGGTCTCGATCTATGTGCCGCCCGGGGCCACTGCGGCGACAGAGGTTGCGTTCGTGGACTACGTTCGCGATTTCGAATCGGACCAGGCAACCGGAACAGTTACCGTTATTGACCTGGAGGCAGCAAACGGAACCAGCGAAGCCAGTCTGTGGACCCATCAGGTGTCATACGTAGAAGAGGTTGTCGCGCGGTCGCCACGGCGGATAACGTCCCGCCGGCAGGCCATCGAACTGAACGCCAACGGTTGCCCGTTTGACCAGCAGGACAGTGTTTTCTGTGACCGGGGGCGCGACCGCCCCGACCAGGCATTTGAATACCAGCAACATACTGATTTTGCTGATGGAACAACAGTCGTCGAACTGGTTCGACCTGCAGTTCCCCTGGAGCTTCCTTCGCGTCAGGAACCCGATGCAGGTTACTTCAGCAAGTTCATCGGGTTCCCTGATTCGCACGTTCTGATCGACAGCAAACTTGAC
>JBFJWU010000271.1:0-5062 GCA_041623475.1 bacterium
CTGGCCAACGACGTGACAGGAAACGTCTACGTCTCCGATCACCTTGGCGCGAAAATCTGGAAGTTCAAGCCAGATGGGACCGGTGAATTGGTATTGGGGAATGGGGAAAATTCCGGCTCCCCTGATGGCCCGGCACCGGCGACTTCGGCTATTTCAAATCCTTGGGGTATCGCAATTACTGGACAATCTTTACTCATTGCCGAATCCGATCGAGAATGTATCAGGCGCTTAAGTCTCGAGAACCGCGTGTTATCGACGCTGGCAGGAACTTGTGAGTTGTCCGGATATGCCGACGGCCCTGCGACTAGTGCCGCATTCAATACACCGCGTGGAATTGCCCTCGGACCTGATGGGGCTGTATATGTTGCTGACCAAAAGAATCACGCCATAAGGCGAATTTACAATGGACAGGTAACTACGATAGTCGGGAACGGTTCAAGTACGTCGGACTTCTCAGTCGATGGTGGTGATGGCGGCCCAGCGATTTCCGCCACCTTGAATAACCCCCGGGGGATTGCTGTGTTTCCGGACAACACCGGAATCTTGATTGCCGATACCTCGAATGACCGAATCAGGCAAGTCGATTTTTCCACTGGCCTAATTTTTACGGTTGCAGGCGACGGTACAAGTGAATGGTCTGGATCGTCAAACCCACTCGCGACGGGCGTTGACGGACCGACCTGCGCGTCTGCAGTATCAAGATCCATACACTGGTATTGCGCTAATTCGAATCGGCGACTTCTTCAGTCAACAAACGGCAATATCTCCACGATAGTCGGGACGGGGGATAACGGTAACAACCCTGCGCCGTTTTCATTCGAAACTGACATCGAGACACCGCAAGCTTTGCTGACAACGGGTGATTCCGTATTATTCTCAGGCGAACGGACCGTATATAATCTGTCTCCGAATAGTTCGCTCGTTTTCACAATCGGCGGATATAGCGGCGACAACATCAACTATGTCGGCAAAGAATCGAATCGAGTCCCGGGGTCCCTCGTGAAAACTTCGAGCCTCGGTGCAACAGTGGTCAAAATAGATTCAACCAGATTTGTGGTTGCGCCTAGCGCCTACCCTTCAATGCTAAGTAATGGCGTACTGGAGCCACCTTTTTCGCAAGACAGTCTCGGAATCGACTTCGTCTACATTGCCGAATCAGATTCGATTATTGGAGTTGATTTGTCCTACAGTACGATTACAAGGTTATCCTTGTTGAATGCGGTAACAACTGTAATCGCAGGCAATGGTACAACTGGTTACAGCGGAGATGGTGGTCCCGCCACAGATGCGACATTGAATTTTCCTAAGCGGGGAGCAGTTGCCAACGGCAAGTATTTATTCCCGGACGCGGGCAACCACTGCATTCGCGAGATCGACCTGACAACCTATGAAATCAACACCTACGCTGGCCAATGCGGAACCGCTGGCTCAACCGACAACGTCCCAAAAGCGGCGGCGCGATTTGACTCGCCGTGGGGCGTCACGGTGGCGACGGATGGAACGGTCATCGTCGCGGATACGGGAAACAAGTGGATTCGCAAAATTGCGACAGACGGAACCGTGACGAAGATCGCCGGTGGTGGGTCTGCAGGCAGCCAGGGCATCCCTGTCGAGGGGGCTGCGGCTGATGGTACAAAAATTCGTGACGTAAAACGTATTGCGATCTCCAGTGACAACGTCGTCTACTTCACGGCACTCCATTCGATTTGGTCAATTTCCAGTATTGACGGGACAGGGACATTGGCCCAAGTTGCTGGGATTGAGGGAAAACCTCAATTGTGGCACGGATACGGCGATGCCAAATCCGCCCGACTGGGATTCGTGTCGATGCTAGAGGTAATTGGCGATTGGCTATATGCAGCAGACGGTGGCCGGATTTTTCGCATCCGAATAGATTGAGATACGGTGTAAATACGGCGCGGTTGGGATCGCATTAGTGCGCCGACACCCAATATTGCAGTCTAGATTCTCCTCCCCCGACCTGGTTGATATATGTACCTCCCCAATTTCCTAGTCATCGGCACATCCCACGCGGGCACGACGTCGCTTTATTACTGCCTGAAGCAGCACCCGCAGGTTTTCCTGCCAAAAGTCAAAGAACCAGGTTTTTTTACGTCGACTGACACGGACAACCCGCGTCAGATTCGCGATGCCCAGGCGTATGCCGATTTGTTCGCTGGCAGCGAATCAGCCGTTGCACGTGGCGAAATGTCACCGTATTACCTGCACGCCTGGAATGCCGGGCAGCGAATCAAGGATGCCATTCCGGATGTGAAATTGATCGTCATCCTGCGCGAACCCGTCAGCCGGGCTTTTTCACATTACCTGGACGTGTACGTTGACCAGCCGGCGCGATATCTGGAAGAGTTCGAAGCCGGGTTCCTGTCCGATCCGCAGCACTGGTTTGTGCAACTCAGCTATTACGCACCAGCGATTCGCCATTACCTCGACTTATTTGACAGGCAGCAGTTTCTGTTTCTGGTCACGGAACAATTCGCTGCAGACCCGACACCGACGCTGGACCGGATCTGCGAATTTCTGGGCGCCGATTCAGGGTTCGATTTCGACTTGTCCCTGCGGCACAACGCTTCAGGGCTGCCTAAGAGCAGGATATTCAACGCCCTGTTTGGAATGCGCAACGTAAACCATATTGCCAAGCAACTGCTGCCGGATCGCGTAATCGCTGCAGCGACAAGAATAAAGGGCCGGAATCTGAAAAAGCCGGAATTGCCGACGGCGCTGGCTGGGGAACTTCGCCGCTACTTTGTTGACGACGTGTCGGGCGCATCAGACCTGACTGGGCTGGACCTCGGCCGACTCTGGAACTACTGAATAATCAACCGCGCAGCGTGATTTAGCCTGCTACCACCTTGCCCGACTTGACCAGTTCTTCCAGGATCCATTCGTAGGTCGGCTTCAGGCCTGTATCCAGGTCAATCGATGGTTCCCAGCCCAAGGTGTCGCGTAGTAAAGAATTGTCGCTGTTCCGGCCACGCACGCCCTGGGGCTTGCTGGTGTCGTGATTCTTGGCAATCGTTTTGCCGGAAACCCTGGCGATAATATCGACCAGTCCATTGATGGTCACCATTTCATCCCGACCCAGATTGAGTGGCAATTTGTAGTCTGATTGCATGTATCGATAGATGCCCTCGACACAATCGTCGATGTACATAAAGGACCGGGTCTGTTCGCCGTCGCCCCAGACTTCGATCTCGCCCGGGTTGGTCGCCATTGCGATTTTGCGGCAAATCGCGGCCGGAGCTTTTTCCTTGACACCATCGTACTATACCAGGGGCCCGTACACGTTGTGGAACCGAACCGCCCGGGTTTCCATTCCGTAGTCATTACCGTAGTACTCGCAAATTTTTTCCATGAACAGCTTTTCCAGGCCATACCCCGGCTCTGGATCCGCCGGCCAGGCCGTATCTTCTGCCAGCGGCGTCACATCCGGCGAATCCTGCAGATGCTGCGGATAGATACACGCTGACGACGAAAACAGGAAACGCCCGACCCCGTGCTGCCGCGCGCCCTCGATAACGTTCAGGTTGATATACGTGTCGTTCCGGGTGATATCTGCGTGGTTGGCCGTGATATAGCCGATGCCGCCCATATCTGCGGCCAGGTGATAGACCTCGTCGACACCATCACTGGACTTCATGCCTTTTTCGACATCCCGCAGGTCCCAGACCAGGAATTCATCCGCTGTCGTCGGCTCGTATTCGGGTTCCTTGATGTCTACGCCACGGACCCAATAGCCCTTGTCCTGGAGGAACTTGACCAGATGATGTCCAATAAATCCGCCTGCGCCGGTTACAAGTGCACGTTTTCCTGACAACTTTGTCCTGCCTGTTTGAAGTTAACACTGAATTACGAAGTGCCGAGTCACTGTACTGACCCCGCCGGAGCAAATTCGAGAACCGATTGCTCGCATACGATGCCCGTTTCTGGGGCTTTCATAAAATTTTACACGAATTTTAGTCCAAAATCGAACATTGTTCGACTAATCGGGCTGCTGTGTCCCGTTCGACCGATCAGCCTGATAAAAGGGGCCGTCGCGCCGGAGAACGTTCCGATAACACGTCCGCCAGTCCCTGGTTGTCATACGAGTAACCGAACAATTCAATATCACGGCGATAGACATCGGCAACGCGTGCGCGGGCAGCATCCGAATAAGCCTTTAGATAGGCACTGGACTGGATCCCCGGGCCCGTCAGGTTTTCGCGAGCCAGCCGCCGGTTGTCCGGTAATCCCAGCGTCTGTCGAATGCTCTCGAAATCATCGTCGATATTCTCGTAATACCCGACGAAATCGACCCGGACACCGGATCGCCAGGGCACGGTCAGGAAACTGTGTTGTGGCTTGAAAACAACGTGCTCGTCCAACCGCTCGGGACGCACCCAGTTCAATACGAAATCATCAAAATCATTGAATCGGGCAATATTGTCCTGTGCCCAGATCCGGTCCCGTTCGTACATTCCCCCTTTCAGCAGGAATCGGTAGGCGGAAAACAGCCGGTCCCAGGGGTTCCGCACAAACGTAAATTTGAAATACGTGTCAAAGGCTTCTTGCTCATAGATAATCTGGAACTTTTTAACACTGGCGTGGAACCCGCCGGGAATCCCGAACAGGCCGGTGCTGACACTGACACCCGCGCATTTGGGAATATGCACAAAAATACAGTGGTGCTGGTCAAATGCAGAAAACGATTTCTGTGGATCGTCATTTTCGCCCCGGCGCTTTTGTTGCATGCGACCAAATTCGCCAGGCCGAAGCGTTGCAAATATTGTCCGCCGCAATCCGTACGGCAGGGCAAACAGGCCGCGCTCGAAAACGGTGTTCAACGTTCACCCCTGATGATCGGCTCAAATCGGTCGGCAATTGCCTGGATATCAAAGGTTTCCTCGGCATATGAACGCCCGTTTTCGCCCATCCGCTGACGAAGCTCAGCGTCGGTCACGAGCCGCCTGACCGCCGCGGAAAAACCGGCTGTGTCGGTTGGTTCGACAACCAACCCGGCATCCGCGCTGACGACAGTCCGTGCCGCCAGGTTCTGTCCGGGAAC
>JBFJWU010000272.1:0-5038 GCA_041623475.1 bacterium
AGAAACGGAGCCAGCGTTGCCATCAAAGGGGCAGTGCCGCCCGATGCCCCGGCGACAATCGTTGCCGAGCAGCCGGAAAAGTCCCGGTTTGTACATAAATGGAATCGATGGATGACGGTGTCACCGTCCGGGTCAATACCGGCCTGCCAGCGAAACGTGACCGTCTCGGGCAATCCCGTTTGGCCGTCAACAGGCGATATCAGAACCGGCGCGCCCGGTGGCTGGTTCTGGCCCTGGTCCGCTGCATCGCCGCCGGCATCCGTGTCCGATGGGTCGCCGTCTTCAGTGGAAACGGTTGTCGCGGCAGCCGCCGGTTCGATGCCGGTGCCAACAACTGTGACAGTCACCGGCTGGCCGCTGTCCTGGTTGCTGAACCAGGTCAGGCTTCGACCGGTTACTCCAGGGTCGGCAGGCGCAAATGTCAACAGGACCTCGCAGCTGGCACCCGGTACCAGGCTGCTGTTGCTGCAGGTATCGGCATTGGTTGTCAATCCAGGCGATAGCGGGGCGCTGACGTCCAGGTCACCCAGCGCCAGCGCCCGTGTCCCGGTACTGGAAATGGTGATCGCCCGCTGGGCACTGGCGTTGGTCGCGACATCGCCAAATGCGAGAATCCCGTCGTCAGGATTGGCATCCTGCTGCCGCACCAAAGCCACGGCGGGATTGGCGAGTGACGTTCCGGATACGTCAATTGACGCGACCAGCCCCGAACCATCATTGCTGTCTATCTCGATGGTGCCGGTATGGGCGCCTGCTGCTGTTGGCGAATAAACCAGGGAAAAATTGCACCCACCGCCAGCCGCCAGGGACTGGCCGCTGCAGCTGTCGTCGTTGAGCAGAAACGCACCCGGCAAATTCGACTGCACGTCCGTAATGGCCAGGGGAACTGTGCCAGCGTTGCCCAACGTTACGGTTGCGGTCGCCTGGGTATGCGCCGGTATCAAACCAAAGTCGACCAGGCGGTCGCTGTCGGCACCGGACGAGTCCTGGATGACCAGTTCCGCGTAGGGCGATGCGCCGGTACCACTGACATTGACAGTCACGGTCGGCAGGTTGGATGCGACATCGATGCTGTCGTCGTAGACAACCTTGAGCGACGGCTGGAAGCGGATGTCAAAACTGCATTGCTGGCCCGGTGGAACCTTGTCATCAATGCCGTCACACTGGTTGTTGACCAGGGTGTAGGGGAACGCCAACGGATCAATGCCACCAAGAATACCGACATCCAGCACACTGGTGCCGATGTTGCGGACAGCAACCGTCTGGGTAACCGTCGTACCGATCCCGACCAGGCCAAAATTGACGGCCGAGGGCTGCACATCAATGACCGGCTGGACAAATGCATAGGTCCAGGGCGGGGTCGCCAGGTTGGTCCCCACCGGTGCCGAGTTGGCACCGCCGCTGGCCGCAAAGGCACCGGAATACAGGTCCGCCTGGATGTTGTAACAGTTGCAGAAGTGCGCCCACTCCATCCAGCCGTTGTCGGCCAGCGTCAGTCGCACGTGGATGGCATCGTCCATCCCGCTGTCGAGCGCCGAATAGCCGAGCCACTCAATCTGGACCCGGTCCGGCAGTTCGATCACGTCGACGCTGCTGATCAGATCACCGTTGCTGGCAAAGATCACATCCAGCAATCCCCAATGATCGCCGTCCTGTTTGGTGTTGGCATCGCCGCATTCGCTGCACGACTCGCCGGCTTCCAGCAGTTCGACCAGCCCGTTGCTGTTCAGGCTGATCGATGGGATCAGCTGGTCAAAAAAGGGAAACGGGAAAGGCAGGTCCCACGTCTGCCACGTATCGTCACCGGCAAAATACAGGGCAGGCGCCGCCGCCGCGCCTGTCACATCGGTCCCCTGGGCCCCGTGGATGGTCCAGTGAAACTCGGCCAGTTCCTGGATCGTATCGACACCGTCGAACTCGAAACTGCGCTGGTTATAAGAGCTGTCCAGCGCGCCGGCGGCAACACCGGTGACCGTGGTTTCCTCGCGCTGGTAAAACCCGGCAAACATATCAAAGTTGGCAAGCGGCGAGTCGGAACACCAGTCGATCCGGCGAAAATTCCAGCGGATACGCCCATCGCCGTACAACTGGACCTGAGTCCGGATCGGGCAAGTTGGTGCCTGGTCGTTGGCGGTTGTTGCAGCCAGGTCGATGGTCACGCGCTGCGGGGCCGTTGTCGCCGACACCTCGATGGCCCCGAAAAAACGGCCATTGGGCGCAAAAATCGCATCCTGGATGTTGGTATACTCACCGTTCTTATGGGTCAGGACGTTCTTGCAGGTGTTTACCACGGCACAACTTTCGCCGCTTTCCAGCAGTTGCACCAGCCCGCTGGTATTGACCGATATGGCAACAATGTCGCGGCCCGCAAAGGGAAATGTGAACGGCAATGCGACCTGGTCCTCGAACCCCACGGCGCGGCTGATCCCGTCGCCGCCGACCCTGACAAGGTCGATCACCTCTGGCTGCTGGACGACATCACCCAGGCCGGTTCCCGGCAACAGCCCGAGCCCGAATACGATCGCCAGGCAGGGCATCCATTGGCTGCGCGATTTAGGTTGGCACACCATCGCCTGACATCCTAGCGGGGAATCCGGTCAATGCAAAGGTCCAGGGTTGCGTTCGAAAACGAAACCAGGGATCGAATCCAAGGCCTATAAATGAATACAGTCATTTTTACTTAGCGGTCAGCAGCGGCCAATGCCTCGCCTAATTCACGGATCCCGGCTGGATCAGGGCAAATTCCGGGATCTGGATCGCAAAAGACTGTCCGTCGTCTGTTTCCATATCGTAGTGGCCGGTCATAGACCCGAATTCGGTCGGCAACGGACAATAGCTGGTGTACTGAAAACCCTCGCCCGCAGCCAGGGTCGGATGCTCGCCGACCACCCCCGGACCATCAACCTGCTCGGCTCGACCCATCGCATCAGTAATTCGCCAATGACGCTGGGTCAGGGTCGCCGTCTGCCCGGACACGTTGGTGATCGTAATCCGATAGGCATACAGCCAGGTGCCGGAATTTGGTACCGATCGCTCGGGAATAAACAGGGTCTCGACATCAATCCGGTAGCCGTCAGTTTCGGCAGTTCCAGAATGGCGCCAGGGCAGCGATGGCGGTTGTTCGGCAGACACCCCGTTATTCTGGACCAGGCGCCCGACAACGGCAATAGCCCTGCCCGATGTTTCACGTGAAACATCGCCTGTGCTGCGGCCGGTTTTGCTAGCATAACGTCCATGATCATCATCGCGGTTGTAAATCAAAAAGGTGGCGTCGGCAAGACCACGACATCGGTCAACCTGGGTGCGGCCCTGGCCGCCGAAGGCCAACGGGTCCTGCTGGTCGATATGGACCCCCAGGCCAATGCGACCGGCGGCGTTGGCCATCCGGTGCCACCCGAACCCGGCCTGTATGAAGTCCTGATGCAGGAGGCCGAATTACTGGATGCCGTTGCCCCCACCAATGTCGACAACCTGGAACTGCTGCCCAGCCACCCGCGCCTGGCCGGTGCCGAGGTCGAACTGGTCCCTGCTTTTTCCCGCGAACACCGGCTGTCGGGCGCGTTCGAAAAGGTGCCGGACGACCGCTGGGACATCGTCCTGATCGACTGTCCACCCAGCCTGGGATTGCTGACCGTAAATGCGCTGACAGCGGCCAACGGATTGCTGGTTCCCCTGCAGTGCGAATACTACGCCCTGGAAGGCCTGACCCGCCTGGTCGAAACGTCGGAACTGGTCCGCAACCACCTGAACCCTGACCTGTCCCTTAGCGGCATCCTGCTGACCATGTTTGATGCCCGCAACAACATCTGCCACCAGGTGGCCGAGGAAGTCACCAGTCACTTTCGCTGGGATGTGTTTGAGACGGTCATTCCCCGCAATGTCCGGCTCAGTGAAGCGCCCAGTTTTGGCCAGCCGATCCAGTTGTACGACCCGGCATGCAAGGGGGCCGAAAGCTACCGGGACCTGGCCCGCGAATTCATCAATCGCCTCAGCCAGGGCACGCCCGGTGCCGGCCGGCTGGAAACCGCCCCACCCCAGACCGCCTGACATCGATCGCCACCAATCCCGGTGGCCACCCGTGATACCCTGTTTCCAGAACCCCTGAGCAGGAACGATTTAACCATGGCGAAACCAAGCCCGAAAACTAAACGCCAGGCCCTCGGCCGCGGCCTGAGCGCATTGATCCCCCAGGGTGACGAGCCCCGCAGCGAGGCGCTGCAACGGGCCGGTCTGCGCGAGCTGCCCCTCGACCAGATCGACGCCAGCGATTACCAGGCCCGCACCCACTTTGACCCGCGATCGTTGCAGGAACTGGCACAGTCGATCAAGAACTTTGGCTTGCTGCAGGCCCCTGTTGTCAAGCCCGAAGGCGACCGTTTTGAACTGATTTCCGGTGAGCGTCGGGTACGGGCGGCGCGGATGGCCGGTTTGAAGACGATACCCGTCATCGTCCGGGACTCCACCGACCAGGAGCAAATGGAACTGGGCCTGATCGAGAACATCCAGCGATCAGACCTGAATCCGATCGAGGAAGCCCGCGGCTACGCCCAGCTGATGGAGGTCTTTGAACTGACCCAGGCCCAGGTCGCCGATCGCCTGGGCAAGTCCCGCAGCTTCATCACCAATCGCATCCGCCTGCTCAAACTGCCCGAGGAAATCCAGACGTTTATCGCCGACGGCAAACTCTCGGAAGGCCACGCCCGGGCGCTGCTGGCCATTGACGATCCCGACGAGCTTCTGGCCGCCGCCGCCCGCGTAATCGAGCAGGGCCTCACGGTGCGGGATACTGAAGGCATTGGCCGCCAGGCAAGCGGCCGCCGCAAGAAATCGCGCCCGATTGACCCCGACTGGGAAGCCCTGCGCCGGGACCTGGAATCCGCACTTGGCACCACTGTCAAAGTCAGCCGCGGCCGCAAAGGCGGCAGCCTGACGATCCGCTTCTATGACGACGAGCAACTGGACGGAATTATCCAGAAGCTGACCCGCGGCCGCTGAACCCAACCCGATGTTTCACGTGAAACATCGGCCAGCCCATCCC
>JBFJWU010000273.1:0-5021 GCA_041623475.1 bacterium
CGGACACTTGCAATCGTCCCATCAGCCAGTTGGTTATTGCAGGCGTACGTTGTGTCGTCGGACTGTCTGAAGCAGCCGAACAACAATTCCGGCGTGTCTGACGACTGCCATGTACGCCCACCGTCCCCTGATGTGTAAAACCCTGGCGACTGGCGGCCCAGCAGCATCCCGTCAGAATCGAATGTGATCTCGTACAGCGGCTCTGGCGGAGTCGGCGACAGGACGATGTCCCAGGAACGGCCACCGTCGAACGTGGCGACTAATATGTCACCCTCCGGACCCAGCCCGCGGACGAATACGTGATCCGGGTTGTCGGGATCAATAGCGACAATCCGTGGACTGCGAGCGGCAATGCCAGCGTCCCCGACAATCTGCCACTGCAGCCACCGCTGGCCATTGTCTTCGGACACATATACGGATCCCTGCTGTGTGTCAGCGTCAAATCCGGCAACGTACCAACGGCCCGAAGACGGGTCGATAAACGGTGTCCTGAAAAACGACGGCCCGGTCAATCCAGCCGGTGCCCAGGACGATCCGCCGTCCGTTGATTCCAGGACTGCGTTGGTGGTCGCACCACTGGCCGTCGTCAACAGTACATGTAAACGATCGCCAGGGTCCACCGTCACGCCACCAATACGGCGACCGTCAACAGCCCCTGTGACTGGTGCCCAGTTGCATCCGTCGTCGTCAGAGACGAACAGGCCCTTATCCCCGGCCACCAGCAATCGGCGTGGCGACCCGGCAACGACATCGACAGCCAGTGGCGACCGGGCTGCACCGACCGTGTCTGAATACAATTCGGCACAGATCCATTGCCAGGACTCTCCGTGGTCAGAACTGACGTAGGCGCCCCAGTCATTGGTACCGACGACAGCAAACGCGCTGGCATCAGGATCGACGGCAATATGGGTGCCCTGGGGAATGACGCCGTGGGCACCGGCAGGCTGCGGCAGCCACAGGCAGGCACCAATCAACAAAAAAAGCCGGAGGCGAACTGATTCGACCTCCGGCTTGATACGAAAAACCATGTTGCAATCAAAAATCAGTCGTTGGCAGCACCAGCGTCAATCCATTCCTGGACCGCCTTGATTTTTTCCAGCGACAGTTGCGCCGCCCGCTGCGGCATCTGGTCGCCGTAGTCGTCACCAATCAGCTTCAGGTACAGCAGGCTTTCCGCGGAACTGCCGGCCTTGACGCGTTTCAGGCCCGCGGTCGCTGCGTCTGCCTGGACCGAATCAACGTCAACCAGTTGCGAGTACGCATTTGCGGCCTCCAGGTTGAGGTCGCCGCCCGGATTGCTGCCGATGTGGCAGGCACTGCTGACGGCACAGCTCTTGTTCAGGATTTCGGTCTGGATACTGGACATTTTTGGCTCGACGGCCCCGCCGGACGCGTCATCGCCACATCCGGTCAATGGCAGCATCAGGCTGGCTGCCACAGCGAAAAACAATCGTTTCATTGTGCAGGTTCTCCTCTGGATCAACGTGTTCAACGGTCTGCTGGCACATAATGTACCAGATATACGGGCCGTCGCGGGATACCCCCTGATTTCAAACGCCGTTATTTTTCAATCGGTCCAGCCATTCGTCAAAACCGGCCGACTCCAGCCAGCGTCGGTCCCACACCCCGCCGGACCCGGGTGGCAACGCGTCGCGGTCAGAGACATACGCCAGCGCCTGCACAGGCTGGCCCCGGGAGACGATGCAAACGGCCTGTCGCTGGTAGAACACGTCATCCTCGAATTGGTCCAATCGCTGCCAGTCTGCCCGACCAATCCCATGCAGCAACAACCCCTCAACCGATGAACCGTCACAGCGAACAATCGTCGGATACGGCACGCCGGCAATCCGTACCCGTTGATAGCCCTCCAGCGTTGCCGCCGTCGTGTCGGGGAACCGCTCCAGGACCAGGTGAGCCACGCGAGGCACCGTCAGGGTACCGTAGGCGAACAACCTGGTTTCCGTTGCATTGGTATCCATCAGACCATGCTAGCCTGCAATCATACGCCGCAACCCGAACGGCAGGTTCCCGACCCCATGAGAATCGGAATTATTGGCGACATCCACCGCAGTTGGACGCACCACGATGTGGCCTGGTTCAACCAGTCCGGTTACGACGGTTTATTGATCTGTGGTGACCTGGCCGACTTTGTCCACCGAATGAGCCTGGGGGTCGCTTGCAGCCTGGCTGAACTGACAATTCCGGCAATCATGATCCCGGGTAACCACGACGCGACCAATATTGCGCAGTTCGGTGCCGATTTCAGCAACAATTCAATCCTCCGGCAGGTCCTGAACCGACGTAAACAGGCCGATGTCGACCAGCTTCAGGTTGCCCTGGGTCCTGTTGCGATGGCCGGATACAGCACCCATCGGCTTGGCGGGCCCCGCGGGTCGATTTTCCTGATCGCGGGTCGCCCCCACAGTATGGGCGGCTCGCGCCTGAATTTTGGCAGCTACCTGGCGCAGCGGTTTTCAATCGACTCGTTAGCCGAATCCGGCAATCGGATCTGCGAACTGGTAGACCAGGCAGGGGACAACCCGATCATTTTCCTGGCCCACAACGGACCGACAGGCCTTGGCGACCAGGCCAGCAGCATCTGGGGCAACGACTTTCGTGCCGGTGCAGGTGATTTTGGCGACGCCGACCTGCGGGCAGGCATCGACCATGCAATCGCTTCGGGCCGACAGGTGCTGGCGGTTGTTGCCGGGCACATGCATCACCAGTTGAAGCACGGCGGCCAGCGAACATGGCACGTGCGTAAAGACGGAATCTTGTATGTCAACGCAGCCCGCGTGCCACGGTGTTTCAAGGCCGGGAACGGACGACACGTCCGGCACCACGTCTGCCTGGAGATCAGCGATGGATCTGTGGATGCGACTGAAGTTCTGGTGGAATCACCCGGCAGCGACCGGGCATACTGATGCTACAGGCAGTCCTGCAGAAGTTCGACCGGTTGACGCCCGGCAAATCCGTCGTCCAGCTCGTGCCAGTGCGAGACTGCTGTTTCCCCATACTTCCAGCACAGCAGGATTTGCCGATTATCTTCGATTGCGACCCAGTCCACCAGGCCGGACTCGACGCTTTTGACCTGGCATCCGGTTTCCGTAATCGCCACAAGGTCGTCCTGCAGGGTATCCACCAGGGCCCGCAGCGTACCCAGCTCCGACAGGGCATCTGAATCAGCAGCAACGTCGTCAACTGCGAAATCATCGTCGTCCGGGGCACATCCCATTTCGTCCAGTCGCAGGTAGGTCATCCGAATCAGGCCGTGGACCTGCAGCATCCGCCCCATTCGCTCATTCAGAAACGGAATCATGGCGTTTGCTTCCCGGACCGTAAACGTCGGAACTTCCATCGTGTCGATTGTTGGATTCTGTGTCGGCTTCTGGTTCGACGGCATCGGGCCTCCCCCGGGGTTTTCTGCCTGCGCTGCAGCGATTGCTGGATACACTGTACACCATGAAAAAACGTGATTTCGACTCGAGAGCCGCGCTTGCCAGGCGCATGAGTGAACTTGCCTTTGCGCTGTTGTCCACGTCGTTACTCAACCATTCCGCGATTGCCGCCCCGGTGAACCCGGGCGCCGGCCTGGACCAGCACCTCGGCAATCTGGAGCAGGTCTACGGTCCGCGCCTCGAGGCCGCCGAACCATCGGCGCCGACCGTGATCATTTTCTTTGCCAGCTGGTGTGGCCCCTGCCGACACTACATGGACCAGCTGAAATTCCGCGCCGGCGAGTGGACGGCGGCAGGTGCCAGGATGATTGCCATCAATGTGTTCGAGTCTTTCGATCAGAAATCCAATTCCGCCAAGCTGGCAACGTACCTGGACAAACTGGATCCCGGCTTTGCGGTGCTTTCTGAAGATTCAGGCACACGGCCATTGTTTGATAACCTGACGAAGATTCCGACAATCTTCCTGTTCGATGCGTCCGGAAACGAAGCCTGGCGCTTTGATCGCCGGACGGGCGCGGCTGCCGCTGACCTGGACGAGCTGGAACTGGTCCTGAAGGAGCTTATCCAATGATACGACTGTGGATTGCCTGTATCTCATCGGCGGCGCTGCTGGGCGCCAGTGTCCAGGGCTGTGGCGGGGTCAAGATCTCGTCGGCCAAACCATCGATCGCCGAGGTCCCCCCGGTCGGGCAAGCCGGCCAGTGGATTCCCGAAAAATATTCGTTCCGGATCACGGACCGAAACGATCCCTCGCGAGAGCTGCCAGTCGACGTCTGGTTGCCCGAGAAACACATGACCGAGTCGGAGCCATTCCCGGTCAGCAGCCCCGTCCTGGCGTTTTCGCACGGCAGCGGCGGTGATATCCAGTTTCACCAGTTTACGGTCGAGCACCTGGTCAGTCGCGGCTACGCTGTAGCCCTGGTTGGGCACATCGGCAATATCGGTGTCAGTCAGTTTGCATCATCGGACACCAATATCGCTGTCTATCGGCCCCAGGATGTCAGCCAGATGATCGACCTGCTCGAGGTCGAAAACGGCAGCGCCGGATCGCTGGCCGGGCGCATGGACTTGTCGCGCCTGGCGGTCGGTGGCCACAGTTTTGGTGGATACACATCACTGGTCCTGTGCGGCGCAACAATTGTTGCCAAACCGCTGCTGGACCGGTGCGCGCCGGATTCCGAAGACGGGTTCAGTGACATCGCCTGCCGCACTGGCCAGCAGGCTGCATTGATGAACACGCTCAGTGACCCCAGGATCGACGCCTGCGTATTGTACGCACCGTCGGTTACACGTTGGTTTGGCGAGCCGTCAACCGGTCTGTCGACCATCGACCGGCCGGTCCTGATGATCAGCGGTACCCAGGACACGTTTACCGAATACGACGGTCACGTCACTGCCTTTGCCCACATGGCGGCACCAACCTGGTTCCTGACGCTGGAAGGTGGTGGCCACGTCGGCTTTACAGATGTCCTGAACGACGGCGACATGAGCCACGAACGTATGAAGTCGGTGGTCAACCTGTTTACGGATGCGTTCCTGGATCTGACGCTGCTGGGTCGCACC
>JBFJWU010000274.1:0-5014 GCA_041623475.1 bacterium
GATCAGGGCGTTGCCCGTGGCCATCGCCGGCGTAATGACACCGGCAAAGTCAGGTGTGTCCTTGTCCAGGGCAATGCACAGGGCGGCTTCGGCCAGCATTTTTGCTGTTTCGTCGTACCCCGGGTCGCCGCCGGATACACGCGTGTGGACCGTTCGTGATCCTGCCGTGCCAAAAAAGTCGACACTGAATCGGCTTTTGGCCCGGGTCGCCTGGTCGGGGCCGTTGCCGGGATTGCGGACCTTCAACAACAGGGACTTGACCGGCGGTACCTGGGCGCCGGCAAACAGCAACGGCAGGCCAATGCCGCCTGCCACGATCGTTGACAGGTTCTTGATGCATGCGTAGTGCCCATAGCGGAACGATGTGCCGTACCCAGGCAGCGCCTGGGCCGAGCGAAGGACTATCTGGGGGTCGACAGTCGGCATGGGGACGGTCCAGCAGGATAATTCCGAGTTTCGACCGATCCGGGGCGCATCGCCCTTGACGCGGCGAACCGGGTCTGCCGGACGCAGGTCGTCGCGGTTCTGCCGCCGCCACGCTTCGTATCTGGGTGCCCTGGCAAACGCGTTCAGGGCACTGTGCCATGTCCCGCCAGAAAACGAGCCGCTGGCCCGAACGTATCCCTGGACGGCAAACTCGGCCTGGGGGTCGGCGCCGGCCTCGACCAGTTGCTGGACGGTGTACAGCACACCGTGATCATGGGGAATGCTGTCAAAGCCGCAGCAGTTGACGATTTTTGCACCCGATGCCCGGGCAGTGTCATCCCAGGCGACGATCATTTTGTCGACAAATTCGGGTTCGCCCGTCAGGTCCAGGTAGTGGGTCCCGGCCCGGGCGCACGCGGACAGCGCCGGCTCGCCGTAGTGGATGTAAGGCCCGACGGTCGTAATCAGGACCCGGCAACTGTTTGCCAGTTCGTCCATCGATGCCTGGTCGGCAATGTCGGCCACCAGTCGGGGTACGTCGGTAATGCCCTCGTCGCTGGCGACACTGTACAGCTTTGCTTCATTGCGGCCGGCAATGGCCCAGCTGAATGACTCACGCGCTGCGGCAGCCTTGAGGTACCGGACCACCAGTCGACCCGTAAATCCGGTGGCACCGAACAGCACCAGATCATACTTTCTTTTCTTGTTCACCGTGATATCCCCTGTCCGTGTCTGCGAGTAGAATCACCATGTTAGCCAGATCCCCCAGGATCGCCGCAAATGAAAGGCCGCCGTGACTCGAGTTCGCCGAATCCTTGTCCAGTTGCTGCCATGGGCCGTAGCCCTTGGTGTTGCCGGCATGATTGTCCAGCAGTATTCACTGCAGGCGATTTTTGCCGAAATGTCTGCGGGACGGTCCGGTCCCCTGTTCTGGATTGCACCGGTGATGCTGGCCGGCACCCTGTTTGTCGTCGGGGCCGCAGATTTTGTGACGATCCGGGCCCACAGTACGCGGGCCCGGTACCTGGAGGTCGTCTGTGGCAAGGCAGCCAGCGTCCTGCTGGACCTGATCAATTATGCGGCGGGCAAGGGCGGGTACGGCGCGTGGATTGCCCGTAAGTATGGTGTCGGTGTCGGGATCAGTGCCGGCCTGGTGGTCTACATCATGGCGGCGGACCTGTTCGGGATCAGCGTCGTCGCGACACTGGCGATCTGGATCGGGCAACCGGACCTGCCGCCCGCGGTCGGGTACATCTTTGCTGCGATCTCGGCGACGCTGCTGTTGTTTGTGCTTCTGGGACCGATCGACCAGTTTCGGCTGGACCGGTTTTCGGTTTTTCATCCGTGGACGCGGACACCGGTCGGGGTCGGGCTGTTGCAGATGTTCCTGCGAATTACCCAGCAGGCGGTATTTGTTGTTGTGACCTGGCTGGCTGCCGAGCAGTTTGGCCTGGACGTTCCGCCCGCCGTCATGCTGGCGTACTTCCCCGTGATAGCCATCACCGGCGCGCTGCCGATCAATGTCGCCGGAATCGGTGCCGTCCAGGGTGCGTGGTTGCTGCTGGAGCCCTGGGCTCCGGCCGAGCAGATCCTCGCCTTTTCGCTGGTCTGGGGCTGGGTCCTGTCCGGATTCGTTGTTCTGCGCGGGTTGCCCTTTGTCAACGGTGTCCTGCGGGACCTGCGGTATGGAACGGCGGTCCTGGATGGGGACTGAACGGTTATTGGATCCGCGCCAGGCCAAACGATTCTACGATCGGTTGGGCAGCGGCCAGGACCGGCAGGCATGGTATGAGGACCGTGCCAATGGCGCGCTCTTTGACAGTATCAACTGGTCCGCCGTCAACCGTATCGCCGAGTTCGGGTGCGGTACCGGACGTGTTGCCGGGATCATCCTGGACCGATATGCCACTGCCGATGCCACCTGGGTCGGGTTCGACCAGGCGGCAACGATGACGAAACTGGCGCGCCGGCGGTTGGGGCGCTTTGGCGAACGCACACAGGTCGTCCAGACGGACGGTCGACCCGTACTGGATCTGCCGGATTCGTCGGTTGACCTGTTTCTGTCGACCTATGTGTTTGACCTGCTGCCATTGCCGACGATTGACCAGTTGCTGGCCGAGGCTCGCCGGGTCCTGCGCCCGGGCGGGACGATCGGGTTGACCGGCCTGACGCCGGGGTCAACTGCGGTTGCCAGGATTGTGTCCGGCGTGTGGCAGCGCATCCACCGGTTGAATCCGCTGCTGGTTGGCGGCTGCCGGCCACTGGAATTGCTGGACCAGGTCAAAGGGGCCGGGTTTGGCGATGTTGTTCGCAAGGAGGTGCGAACGCTGGGATTGGCATCTGAAATTATCAGGGGCGAAAGCCGCAATTTATAAGGGAATAATTCCAGGATTATTCAGGAAAAAATCCGAACCCTGGGTTCCCCGGGGTTTCCGGCTGAAAAATCGGCCAGGATAATTGACGGACGCTGGCGGGCATCGTCGACCCGATGCAGCCGGGCTGCCGTCACGTACCCGGCAGACACCGCACGGTCGACGTAGACGGCACCTTTTTCGGCAACCAGCGTGGACAGGGGCCCTGCCGGGCCAGACACCGACCGGTGCCCGTTGGCATCGCGGATCAGTTGCGCCAGGCGACGTTTGCCGGACTCGAAAACACCAAAAACATAGCCCCGCGAAAACCCCATTGAGGCAACCAGGCCCTGGGCGCGAAGCATCGTCGCGGTCAGCGTGATCATGGTTTTCCAGCCCGCCAGGCCGTGGGCAAGGATTGTCGGGACCAGTTTGCGCAGCTCCCAGTGGGCCTGCAATCGGTGGATACGTTGCTGTCCGCCCTGGCTGCAGACCTGGTACAGGACGTAGGCCGGGACCTGGATCTGGACGCCCGTACCGAAACGAATGTGGATCGTCGCGTCGCGCAGCAGTGTGTCGCCGTCGACATAGTCGGCGTGAACATCAAATCGAACATCATTGGGTGCGATAAATGTCTCGTAAAAACCGGCCAGGGCCGATACATCGCCGGTGTCGGGGACAACGACCGGCGGTGTGCCGACCGGGTCTTCCAGGACCGCGCCACGGGCAAACAACCCTGACCACGCTGCAAAATCATGAGCGGCAACGGCGTCGGGTGAGCGCTGTACCGTTGCGACGATGCCAGCAGTCGGGCTGCCAATGACCTGGTCAGCTGGTACGCCCATTGGTCCCCCTTGAGCTCATTCAGATACGCTCCATCGCCAGCGGAAAGCCGTCGCTGGGTGACGGCAGACCCGGATTGGCGATTCGCATTTCGTAACCTGGATCGACATCCCAGCGATACTTGAGCAGCAGTTGGTGCATCACCGCGGTGATCTGGCGCTCGGCAAATGGCAGTCCCAGGCAGCGGTGGACGCCGCCACCAAACGGTACCCACGCATATTTGTGAATCGGATTGCCCTTGACACCGTCGGCAAATCGGTTTGGATCAAATGTCCAGGGATCATCCCAGAACGGTTCCATATAGTGCGTGTGGCAGAACTCCATAAACACCACCGTGCCAGCCGGAACGTGGTAACCGTTCAGTACCATGTCCCGGGTTGTTCGGCGCGGCAGTCCGGGCACCGGGGCGCACATGCGCAGGCTTTCCCGCATCACCATGTCGATCCCCTGCATCGTTGGCAGGTCGTCAAAGTCCAGCATTGCCTTGCCCATCGCCTGGCTTTCGGATCGCAGGCGGTCCTGCCATTCCGGATTCTGGCCCAGATGATAGACCATCCGGGTCATGGTGATGGTCGTGGTGTCGTGGGCAGCCATCATCGTAAAGATGATGTGGTCGATGGCCTCCTGGTCGGTAAAGCGGTTGCCATCCGGGTCCTCGGCGCTGAGCAACTGGCTGAACAGGTCATCGCCCGGGTTGGCTCGCTTGTCCTCGACGATGCTGCGGAAATAGTCTTCCAGCTGCTTGCGGCGTTTCAGGCCACGATGGTATTTCAGGCCCGGAATCGGCAGGCGGACGATTGCGCCGCTGGCTTCGATCATATCCGTAAACGCCTTGATCAATTCATCTGCCTCGGGGCTGGGTTCCATGCCCAGGAAATTGATCGTCGCCAGGTCGAGGGTCAGCTTTTTCAACTGTTCGAAAAACAGCAAATTGCCGCTTGGCACGGGTTGACCCTGGTCATCGGACAGCCACCGTTCGAGGACCCTGTCGATCACCGGATTCATAGCTGCAACGTACCGGGCCAGCGGGTCGTTGCGAAACGCGGCCTTCATGATCAGGCGATGATGGGCGTGGTCCTGGAAATCGCGCAGGACCAGACTGTTGGAAAAGAACGGCTCCATGTAAAAGGCGAGGCCGCCGTGGCTGGAGAACTGATCGTCGCGATTCATCAGGATCAGTTCGTTGGCCTGGGGTCCCAGCATCATGACGACATTCTGGTGCAGCATCTTCGTCCGGGCGATTGGTCCGTAGGTGGCAAACCAGTCGTCAAACCAGTTCAGTGCGACCTCGCCAGCTACCTTGTGGGCGTTACCAATCAGCGGCAGGCCGCGGTTGCCAGGCATGTCCTTGAACGGGACCGGTTTTTTACCACTGGCAACGTAGTCGTCCAGCA
>JBFJWU010000275.1:0-5000 GCA_041623475.1 bacterium
GAACCAGTGCGCCAATGCAGGCGGTTTACAAGACCATTGGCAAGACGGCACCGACGGATGCAACTGCCCTGATCACTGGCGAAAGCGGCACCGGCAAAGAGCTGGTTGCGCGGGCCCTGCACAAGTTCAGTCCGCGATCTGAACGTCCGTTTGTCGCGGTCAACATGACCGCCATACCAGGCGAACTGCTGGAGGCCGAATTATTTGGCTATGAGAAAGGCGCGTTTACCGGTGCGACCCAGTCTTCGCCGGGAAAATTTCGTGAGGCCCAGGGTGGCACACTGCTGTTGGATGAGATTGGCGATATGCCGCTGGAATTGCAGGGCAAACTGCTGAGGGTCCTGCAGGAACGTGAAATTACGCCACTCGGCGGTCGGCAACCGATTGCCGTGGATGTGCGTGTAGTGGCGGCAACGCAGGTCCCGCTGGATGATGCCGTCGAAGAGGGACGATTTCGCAACGACCTGTATTACCGTATCAAGGTTGTCCAGATTGACCTGCCACCATTGCGGGACAGGCCAGAGGACGTACCCGCATTATGCGACCACTTCCTGCAGGCGATGGCGAGCCGCGGCGAAATAGCGCCAAAACGACTGTCCGACGATGCCCGCAGTCTGCTCCAGACCGGACATTGGCCGGGAAATGTCCGGCAGCTTGAAAACGTTGTTCGGCGGGTTGCCTTGCTCAGCCCCCGACGCGAGCTTGATGCATCGAGTATTCGGGAACTCAGCGGCGAGTTTGGCGGCATCCAGGCCGCGCTGGGCGACGAACAGGGTTTCGCCCGGGTTGTCGAGCAGAACCTTAAGGGGTACGTCGAGGCCATGGCCGAAATCGGTGACACCGAAGTATGGGATTCGGTAATCGGAACCGTCGAGCAGGTCCTGCTGCGGTTGGCGCTGGATTCGGTGGGTGGAAACCAGTTGCGTGCATCAGAACTGCTGGGTATTAATCGCAACACGATGCGAAAAAAACTGACCGAATACAGGATCGATCCAAGGCTGTTCAAGAAAAACGGCTCATAGCATCGCGCATGATGCAATTCCGCCGTTAAGGTGGGAAAATACTGGATCAAACTGAAAACACGGAGACAGCAGAACGTATTTACCGGGCAACCGGTACAGAAAGAGCACGACTATGGGTAAAACACTTTTAGAGAAAGTCTGGGATTTGCACACCGTTCGGCAACTGGACAGTGGGCAGACTCAGTTGTTTATCGGGTTGCATCTGGTCCACGAGGTCACCAGCCCGCAGGCATTCCAGATGCTGCGGGAGCGCGGCCTGGGCGTCAAATTCCCGGAACGGACATTTGCTACTGTCGACCACATTATTCCGACCCATACCCTGGAAAGACCGTTTGAGGATCGGCTTGCCGAAGGCATGATGACCGCGATCGAAAACAATGTGAAACAGGCCGGAATCCAGTTTTTTGACCGGTCGACCGGACACCAGGGGATCGTTCACGTCATCGGACCGGAACTGGGTTTGACCCAGCCAGGAATGACGATCGCCTGTGGCGACAGCCACACCAGTACTCACGGTGCGTTCGGGGCGATTGCGTTCGGAATTGGTACCAGCCAGGTCCGGGACGTACTGGCGACCCAGACATTGTCGATGGCTCCGCTGAAGGTTCGCCGTATCGAGGTCAACGGCGAACTGCGTCCCGGTGTGACGGCAAAGGATGTGATCCTGTATATCATCGCCCGGTTGGGGGTCAATGGCGGCGTCGGATATGGATACGAGTATGCCGGGGATGTGTTTGACAATTTCACAATGGAACAGCGAATGACCGTCTGCAATATGAGTATTGAAGGTGGCGCCCGCGTCGGTTACGTCAATCCGGACCAGACCACATATGATTATCTTGAGGGCCGGCAGTACAGCCCCGCCGGGGACGATTGGGCCGCAGCGGTCGAACACTGGAAATCAATTGCCAGCGATGCCGATGCCAAATACGACGATGTCGTTGTCATTGACGCGCAGGACATCGAGCCGATGGTTACGTGGGGCATCAATCCTGGCCAGGCTGTTCCGGTTACCGGTTCACTGCCGGATCCCGGCGATTATGCCGGCGAGGATCGGGCCGCGATTGACCTGGCCCTCAAACATATGAAGTTTCAAGGTGGTCAACCAATGATCGGTGTGCCAATTGATGTCGCCTTTATCGGCAGCTGCACCAATTCACGGATCAGCGACCTGCGGGCTGCGGCCGCCGTTGTCAAGGGGCATCAGGTTGCCAGCAGCGTCAAGGCGCTGGTTGTCCCCGGTTCGCAGGACGTCGCCCGGCAGGCCGTGGCCGAGGGCCTCGATGCTGTTTTTCGGGATGCCGGGTTTGAGTGGCGCGAGGCCGGGTGCAGTATGTGCCTGGCGATGAATCCCGACAAGCTGGTCGGCGACCAGTTGAGTGCCAGCAGTTCGAACCGAAATTTTATCGGACGCCAGGGCAGTCCTACGGGCCGGACCCTTTTGATGAGCCCGGAATCGGTCGCAGCTGCGGCGATTGCCGGTCACGTTGTTGATGTCCGTGAGCACCAGATGGAAGGGGCGGCATCATGAGCGATGCGACGTTGCGAGCAGTCAAAAAAGTTGAGGGACGCGGTGTCGCGGTCCCCGGCAATGATATTGACACGGACCGCATTATTCCTGCCCGATTCATGAAGGTTGTCACATTTGATGGTCTGGAAGAACACGTGTTCGAAGATGTCCGCGTTGATGGCGACGGCAACCGGCTGGGCCATCCATTTGACGCGCCAGAGCACCAGGATGCCAGCGTCCTGATTGTCAACAAGAATTTCGGCTGCGGATCCAGCCGCGAACACGCGCCCCAGGCGCTGAATCGGTGGGGAATCAAGGCGATCATCGGTGAAAGTTTCGCCGAGATCTTTTTCGGCAACTGTGTGGCGCTGGGCGTGCCATGTGCGGTCGCTACACAGGAACAGATCTCCCAGCTGATGGAACTGGTTGAATCGCAGCCGGAAACCGAGATCCTTGTCGACGTTGACAATCGTACTGTCAGTGCGGCCGATGGAACGATCAAGATCGCGGTGGACATTCCTGACGGCCCACGAAACCAGTTCCTGGCAGGTACCTGGGATGCACTGGCGGTGCTGCTGGACGCTGACACTGACATCCGTCAGGTCGAGTCGGCGCTGCCGTACTAGCGGTTTTCAGGTCAGAAAAGAAGAAACCCACCTGCCGGGTACCGGCAGGTGGGCAAAAAGACAGCCACAGGGCAGAAATGCTTGGGGGAGGCAATAAGTCCCGCCACCGTGGCTTAGCTAAATAGTAGCGCACCAGAACATAGTTTGTCAAGAAAAAATTACAAGACTTGTCAAGAAATTCATTACACGATAATTACGGCCTCTTACTTTGATGAGCAGTCTTCAAACCGACAAGATCCTGGCAGCAATTGATCTGGCCAATTCGGCCGATCCCCAGACTGAAAACTGGCAGGGACAGGATCAACCGCGGGAACTGGTCTATGGACAGCGAATGAGCCTGTGGCTGGATCGACTGTACGCGGATGCCAGCGACGAATTGCGTATTGCGGTCAGGGCACAGCACCTGGAACGCTGGTTGCGTCCACGCAGCGACTACCCGGATGGCCGTGATGGTTATCGCAACTGGCGGGTTGACTGTTCCGCCTATCACGCAAAGCGAGCCGGTGAGATCATGGCCGAACACGGTGCCAGTCGACAGCAGGTTGACCGCGTCAGCAGCCTGATCCGCAAACAGAACATCAAGTCTGACCCGGATGCCCAGGCGCTGGAAGACTGCGCGGCCCTGGTGTTTCTGGAATTCTATTTCAATGATTTCCTGGTCAAGTACGATGACTATTCCGAAGCCAAAATGATCCGCATAATCCAGCGCACGTGGAAGAAAATGAGCGAAACCGGCCAGGACGCGGCACTCAGCCTGGACCTTGACGAGCAGGCTTTGGCGTGGGTCCGGAAGGCACTGGGGTAGGGCACGGCTCACTGGTCCGGAACAACGGTTGCCAAATCGGTTAGATTGGTTCAGGTGATGACACTGCCAGGACATCGAATGGCCGCCGAACGATTATTCAGCCTGTTTTTTTCTGTTTCCATCCTTGCGACTGGCTGCCTGGGCGGGGAAACAACCAACGCCACTGCCGCCGTGACGGATACGGTTCGCGATCCGGCATTGATCCAGCCGTATGCCCTGCTCGTTTCTGATGGCGGCCGCGTCGACTGGGCCAGTTCCGGTGATTTGATCGCATTTGACCGGCGGGGCCCGGATGGCAAGTACGATGTCTGGACGATGGATCCGGCTGGTCGCAACCAGGCCTGCCTGACCTGCGATCACCCTGATCTGCCGACCCGGCACATTGGGCAGCCTGCGTGGCATCCCAGCGGCCGATGGATCGTATTCCAGGCAGAAAAAACCGATGGCGAGAATCGCGTCAAGGCGCCCCATATTTCAACACCGGGGGCCGGTGTGTTTAACGAATTGTGGCTGCTGACCGTTGCTACCGGCCAGGTTCGCCGCATCTGGGAGATTCCCGATGAAACGGGGTTTGGTGTCCTGCACCCCCATTTTTCTGCAGACGGCGAAATGCTGACGTGGTCCGAGCGCTATGATCGCGGCAGCCTGCGCAAACGTGGCAAAGAGCTGGGCCTGTGGCGTCTGTGGACGGCAGAGTTCAACGGCGATGCGACCGACACGGTGCTGGATGCGGCGACGGCAATCACACCCGGGGCAGAAACGTTTTATGAAAACCACGGATTTTCACCGGACGGGCGGCTGCTGTTTTTTACCAGCCCGTTTTACGACGATCAACCCACCTGGGAGGCAGACATCTTCAGTGTCAACCTGCAAACCGGGCAGACCAGCCAACTGACCACGCTGGGATACAACGAACACGGCCAGGTCAGCCCGGACGGCGATACCATCATCTGGATGACTGGCCGCGACATTCCCAAGGACGAGCAGGGCCTGAGCGGCGGTACCGACTATTGGTTGATGAACGCTGACGGCAGCAA
>JBFJWU010000276.1:0-4977 GCA_041623475.1 bacterium
TGCAGCTGTGACCTGATTGTGTCCAGATCCAGATCCTTGCGAATCGCGTCCAGCATATGTTGTGTGCCGACTTCGATTCCGACCGCAAATGAATAGCATCCGCTTTGTTCCATCAGCGCAAGGGTATCGGGTCTGAGGCTGTCGATCCTGACGCCATTGGGACAGGCCCAGAATATCTTCAAGCCGCGATCAATAATTTCCTGGCAAAACTCCCGAACATAGCCTGGATGTAGTGTGAAATTGTCATCCATGAAATGAAATTCATCGATACCGTATTGATCCTGAATCAATTCGATTTCATCCGCGACCAGCTTCACGGATCGGCGGCGCAGGGGCCGCCCGGTCATTTCTGGTGCCCCACAGAATGTGCATTTGTAGGGACACCCGCGAGTCACGATTAATGGGACAATCTTTTTTCGGCGGGTAAAAATTCCATTGGGTTTCAACGGAAAGGTATCTGGCTCCAACGCCTCCCAATCGGGCATTGGGTATTTATCCAAAGACGGCAAGTACTGGATCGGATTTTTGACCCATTCAGACGCGCGGCGCCAGATCAGGTTGGGCACTTCGCTGAAATCATTCGTGGTTCCCTGCAACAATTCCAGCAGCGCGGGAAACGCTTCTTCGCCTTCAGCCCGAATGACAAAGTCAATCCCCGGGATCTCTGACAATGTTTGATCCGGCTCAAACGTCGGGTGCGGTCCGCCTGCGACAATTACAACATCTGGAAACCGGGCCTTAAGTTCTGTCACGTACGATGCTGCCGTGGCAAAAAATGTTGAGAAAATACTGATACCGACTAAATCAAATGGACCATTGGAATCCATGTACTGCAGCAGGTCAGCGCAGGTACTGCGATCCCTTAATCCGTCCCATATCTCGACTTCATGACCAGCCGACTTCAGGCTTGCAGACAAGTAACCTAACCCGACGTGGGGCAAGACAACAAAGCTGTCGTGGAATTCGTTGTTGGGATTAACCAACAAGACACGCCATTTTTCGGCGCCCCTCGGGTCATCGTTCACTTGCGCAACCGTGGTCAAACGTCTCTCCTTATCCGGGTGGACATTGACGCGGTTGGCTGCGCCGCGTATCTAAGATCGGTCAGCTCCGCCCTATTTCCCAGTGGCAAAACCATGTCGCAAGCTAATCGCTTACAAGCCACACTACCACCCTTGCCAACATTCGGATTATAGCACCGCGAAACAGGCATAATCAAAGTTTTCTGCCCAGGATTCGGTCTTTGAACTCTCGGCTGGCAAGCCACAGGTGTTCAGATGTCTGGCTCAAATGGCGCAATGCCAGACTTTCTCCATGGATCCGATAGTGATATTGCACAGGAACTTCTTTCCAATTCAGGCCGGATTCCAAGACTCGGTGCGCGGCCCAGGCCTGAAACGAGAATCCAGCTGGAGCCGTTGCTCCATCTGTCAGGATCTGCTCGACGGCTGGACGCGAATACGCCCGGTAAAAAAGTGTCCAGTCCGATGGCAGCGCACCCGGCATTCGTACACTCCGGTGGATCAGCGAAGCCACATTACTGAGAAGCTTCCGATTAGTCCCGAACTTGCTGGTTGCTGAATGTGAAATCCACCGGCTGGCGAATACCACGTCAAATGCGGATGCCAGCTCAACCATTCGAACAAGTTCGCCAGGTTCAACACTTCCATCGGCTTCGCAGGTCACTGCGACACGGGTCTCGTCGCCTTCAACAACACACTGCAAACCCCGAAACATAGCAGCACCCGCCCCCGGCTTTCCGCGAGGCGGCAACACTGTCGTACGGTCAACTATTTCCGCAGGTACGCCAGCATATCCCAAAATATCGGCGGGGTTTGTTTCCCTGCTGTAATCATCAACAACTGTAAAACCTGCATTCGGGACAAGCCTGGCGATTGGTATAATGGTCGCCGCGAGGCGGTCCAAAGGCTCGTCACGACACGGGAACACGAATTGAATCTGCTTCTGGTCCACTTCTCAACTCCGCCTCTCGACACGACCAAGCCTTGAGGGTTATTTTGCCAGTTCAATTTCATCGGGCACTGTATTCAGACAAACAATCAGCCTCCCTGGCTCTGTGTCGTGTCCAGACCTGAAATTCTGATCGCGGGCGCTGCGGGGTTTCTTGGACTTCACCTTGTCCGAAAACTTTCACCTGATTGCAAAATCGTCGCCGTTGACAATTTGTATCGTCCATCAGCACGCAAACGGCTGAATGAAGTCCGCAAGAAATGTTCCCATTTTCTCGAAGCTGACATTCGCAATTTGACGGCTGACGCTCTGTCAGATTTCAAGTTTGATGCCATTATCAATCTTGCCGGGCAGGTTTCAATCGTCGACAGCTGGAAGGATCCGGCATTTGACTTCGACGTTAACGCCCGAGGTACGTTCAAGTTGCTGGAATTGGCAACTGAAATGGGGGGCAGGCCCCGTTTCATTCAGGTTTCGTCAAACAAGGTATACGGACGGGTTAAGCCTGTACCGGAGGGAATCAACGAGTTACACCCCACCCGGCCAGACTCACCGTATGCCAGCAGCAAGGCGACCTCCGAGTTACTGACGATGGCCGCCCACCGCCAGAACGATGTTGACGCCGTCGTTCTCAGGTGCTCCTGCATCTACGGACCGGACCAGTTTGGCACCGAGGGGCAGGGATGGATCTCCCATTTTATCCAGCAAGCCCTGGCAGGCAATACGGTACGGTATTTCGGGGATGGAACGCAGGTTCGCGATTTATTGCACGTATCGGATTGGGTCGAAACAATTGCATCGATCCTTTATCAGGCACAGGAAAGAAAAGCGGAAGGGCAGGTGTTCAATATTGGCGGCGGCAAACAGAACTCGATGTCTGTTGCCGATGCGTGGGAACTCATCGCTGACCTGGCTGGATTAAAGGTTCACGGTAAACCAGACCGATGTCCAGTGCGGCGCGGTGACCAGCCTTGGTACGTTTCCGATACGTCAAGTTTTGTAACAACATACAACTGGCGGACAAGGATCGACCCTGAACAGGGAATCCGCGACGCCGTCCTTTGTGCAAGAAGGGCGATGAGCGGTGATTCGCGAGTGGGCTGACTGCAGATGGCGAGGATAGATCGCGCGGGAACAGGCTTTCCGATTTCAAAGTTATGCCACGGTGCAGTCATTTTCGTGTTCTTTTTGTTGCTCCTGAATGCGGACAGTATCCTCGTCCGGCAGATCTGGATTGACGAGTTTGTAAACATTTTCCAGGCACTTCGAATCTGGCCAGAATGGCTCCAGAGTCACTCTTTGACAGATGTGCTCTACGTAGCACCGTTTCGCGCCGTCGACGACCAGTTTGCGGCGGCTCTGACCATCTACCGCATGTTGTCAGTCTTTGTACTTACGGGCGGTTTCGTTTATTTATGCTTGCGCTCCAGGAACACCGAGGCTCCCCATCTGCTGTTGATCTCCGCTGTTGGAATTTTTTCGCAGCAGTGGCTGGTGACCTATGGTTATCTGGCTCGACCGACTATTTTTGCAGTACTGGGTTTAATCCTGTTCCTTACCGACCGATGGCAAACGTGGCGCTCCCCTGCAGGGTTCGCACTTACCCTGTTCCACGCACCAGAGCATATATTTGCACTTGCCGTGCTGGTGAGTTGGTGGCCGTCGACGCGAATCGTTGCGCTCGGTTTTGTCACATTTCTTGCGAACAATTACACGACCATAATCTCGATTTTTTACCCACCGTTTGTTGAGTATTGGGGTGGTTCCGTCGTCGCCGGCGCCGTTAATTTCTGGCAAATCGATGGTACTTTGTTCCTTGGCGGTATTCCGGATATTGCAATATACCCTTCGCTAATACTACTGATAGCCTGCGGCCTGGCTCTGTTGTCCGGTTCGCTGGAAAAAATGAATTGGATCGGTCCGGCTCTTTTTATTGCCTGGTTGTTGACAGTTCGTTTGCTTGGCGGACCTGTCTTTTTCCGCTACGTACTGCCGATGTTCGTCTGGGTATGGCTGGTTGCGATCCCAATGTCGCTGACAAGGATATCGCCGCGACATAAAGATGTCGCAGTTGCCGCAACCTTGATACTGGGCTTTTCCCAAGCTTTCGTCCGAGCGCCGTCTGAACTGTATTTTGAGGTAAAGCCAGAGTATGTCCAGAGTGCCCAGAAATTGGTTTCCGTGGCGGAATCGTGTACGGCCACAGTTCACGACGGCGCGGGAAACCCGCAATTAACCGTTGGCCGCCTGCTGAACCTGGGATTATGGTGGCCTCCGGGGGCGCTGGAACTGGACAAACTTGTCCAGCGGCTACCCGGGGCGCGAACCGTGGTCAAGAACGCCTACTGGCGACGCCTGACACCTTGTGCAATAAGGCTGGACGATGGATTCCGGGAAAGGATTGAATATGCCATGGATCCTCGATACGTAGAAATGTTTCTGGAAGGCCCTGCGACGGGACCGAAACCGGATATGACAGAATCTAAAGTGGTTCCTGTTGGAAATTTCGGAATCACTATTTCACTTTTCAACCCTTGACGGGATGACCATTGCGACAACCGCCAATTTCAGATGATTGCCTTGCTAGAATGACGTAGTAACAGGGAGGTTCTGGTGCGGGTATTGATGGTGGCACCTCATTGGCTTTTTGTCTATGAGGAATACGGCGAATTGTCCAAGGCGGTGAACTTTCATCCGCCGCTTGGGCTGTGTGCCCTGTCTGCAGCCGCCGAGGAACGAGGGCATGAATGTCGCGTCATCGACGCAGAGGCCCAGGGCCTGTCTGTTGCAGAAATCGTCGACATTGCGAAAACCTGGCAACCGGACCTGGTGGCCATTTCCCTGACCACCCCCGTCCTGGACAGCGGCGCGCAGGTCGCGGGGGCGATCAAAAGTGTTGTTGGCCAGTTGCCCGTCCTGGTCGGTGGTCCCCACATTACCCTGACCGGTGCCGAAACCCTGCAGACCTATCGCGAGTTCGATTACGCGCTGGCAGGCGAGGGCGAA
>JBFJWU010000277.1:0-4975 GCA_041623475.1 bacterium
GCCCCGATTTGGGACCCCCTGGGCCGGGATCCAAAATAATCATTTGATTCGGCGGGCCCCAATCGCGTGGCCTGGCAACTAATCCGGACCTGGCGCGACAGACTGTGCCAATAATACAACAGTTCGGCCTGCCCTGATTTGTCCAGATCTTCCGCCTTCCGGCTGTTGTAGTTGGTGAAGACCTGGAACCCGTTTTCATCGAATCTCCTCACCAGGACCATTCGTACGGTTGCAGCTCTTCCAGAGGCTGTCGCCAGGGCTGCGGCCTCAACCTCAGGCTCGGTTTCTGAAGCCATTCTGTACCATTCCGAAAACTGCGCAAACGGGTCTGGTTGCAGGTCTTTTCGATGTAGTTCCTGGGCATTCAATGGCATGTTCGGGGTCCTTTCAACCGTATACTGACAGTGTAACGAAGACCGGATTCGATTTGATGAGGTGCACCGAATGGCATCCGCAGATACGCCTGTTGAAGACTTGCTCAATATCGGTCCATACTCGGCACGTTGCCTGCGCGAGATTGGAATCACGAACCGGCAGCAACTTGAAAAGACCGGTGCGACAGACGCTTACCACCAGGTCCGACTTTTGAATGGCCCTGTGTCGCTGAACCTTCTATACGCGCTGCACGGTGCGCTTCTGGGGGTGAAATGGGACGAATTACCGAATGAAATGCGTTCGCAACTGGCAGCCGAAGCGGCGCAGTCACACTAGTTCACGTGGCACATTCAATGTTGCGTAACGCACCTGCTCGCTCAGGTACTTCGCCTGATTGTCAATTTGAGTGTTCGCAAAACCGCCATCACCAAGATACCCAACCAGTACAAAATTGAATGCTTTGATCAATGGAAATTCGAATCGTTTGATCTGTCCGTCGAATGGACGTGGTAACAAGACCCTCAATGCATCAGAATCCAGATGCTCACGAAGCCATTCGTATCGGTCTTTACGATCCGTCCAGAGACCGATATTTGCATTGCCCCCCTTGTCTCCCGATCTCGCCCCGGCAAAATCTGCCAGCCTGGATTGGACCATTTCACCCCAGGAACCAGTTGGCTCATCTGTTTGCACGATCGGCCCCGTGAAATTGTCTTCCGCCTGCCCGCCGCCCCCATCGGCAAAGGCGATTTCCTCTACTGATCCATCTGCGTGCAACACCACTGTGTTGACATCAACCCGACGAACCAATCCTGGCCTTGTTGCCAGGCAGGGACGGGCCCCGGCCGGTGGTGCGTCAAATGTAATTCCGGGAACACTTGCCAGCGCCAGGTGAATTGCCGCGTTACTGAACGAACGACCAATTTTGGCTTCGTCGCTGGATCTCGCTGCCAAGCGTAAATGGGCCACACCGGTTTCCTGATTCACGAATACGTCCCGTTCGGTTTCCACAAATCCACCATGACCACCAACGTTATGCCAGAACTGATCCTCAACGATGCGAATCTTTTCTTCTTGTTGGCCAGGACCTATGAAAAAATTGACGGAGTTTCGGTATCCTTGTTCGTAGTGCAGCGAGACCTTCAGGTCAGGCGGCGACGGCAAGCCGCGGATCCCGCTGATATGGACCCGGTTGGGCCCCGCCTGGTCAATTCGCACAGAATCAAATCGCGCACATACATCTGGCGTTACATATACGGGCCCCTGTATTTCGTACAGCAACTGGGCGGTTACTGTCCCAATAGAAACATTGCCTGGTTGATCATCATGAATTGTGATGTCAAAGTCGCCGTTTTCGCGAATCTCCGCGATCGGGAACGCCATCGGGCGCCAGTCCTCCAGCTCGGCCATGCAGCAATAGTTACCACCGGTCACCTGAGAGCCGCATTCCAAAAGGTGTCCTGCCGTGATCCCCGCTGCCAATCGATCCCAGTCATCCCAAGCCCAGCCGAAATGCCAGGCCGCTGGTCCCAGGACAACGGCGGCATCGACCACACGCCCGGTGATGACCACATCGGCACCCCCGGCCAGGGCCCGGGCAACGCCCCGGGCACCCAGATACGCGTGGGCACACAACAAACCGTCTGCCGGGTCTTTGATCACGCTGTTTGTAGAAAAGTCTCGAACAACAGGCGCATCGGTGCCAGAAAACCGTTCGGTCAGGCGATCACCCGCAACAACAGCGACCCGGACGGATCGGTCGTTTGCCTTTGCCAGAGCAATGATTGCCTGACGGCAAGACTCCGGATTTACGCCGCCAGCATTGGCGACGATCTTTACGCCACGGTCCAGGCAATCAATCAGAACATCCTTCAGCTCGGTGACGAATGGTCGGCAGTATCCGGCTTCGGGATTGCGGGCCATCTGGCGCTGCAGAATAACCATGGTCAGTTCAGCCAGGTAATCCCCGCACAAAACGTCAATGTCGCCACCATCAAGCTGTTCGCGTGCCGCCCCGGGACGATCTCCCAGAAATCCGCTGCAGTTTGCGACTATAAGTGGCTTGTTTGATCTGTCCTGCAACGTGTCGCCTGTCCTGTTACGATTGCGTACGGGACCGGTCAACGGCCCGGCTAGATTTTACCTCACTGAAGGAGCGGCGTTTTGGCAAACTGGGAGAAATGTCTGATTTATGGCTCCTACGGCTATACTGGCGAATTGATCGTTGAACTGTTGACAACCGACGGACATCGGCCGACAATTTCCGGGCGCTCCGCAGACAAACTGGAAGAACAGGCCAGCCGAACCGGCCTGCCTTCGATCGTCATTGACCTGGCCAATCAGGCGGAACTGGAAAATGCCCTCCGTAAGTTCGACGTCGTAATCCATTGCGCAGGCCCGTTTGCCCACACATTTCGCGCCATGGCCGATGCCTGTATATCGACCGGGACCCATTATCTGGATATCACTGGCGAGGCTGAGGTTTTTGCGGGACTTGCGGACTTGGACAACAGGGCTCGTGAGGCAGGTACCATGCTGTTGCCAGGTGCCGGGTTTGATGTTGTGCCATCCGATTGCCTGGCCGCACACCTGAAACAACAACTGCCGGATGCTGCATCACTGGAATTAGCGTTCCATGGCATCGGTGGCGGTGTGTCCCACGGAACTGCGACGACTATTATTGAGAACCTGTCATCCGGCGGGGCCGCCAGGATCGATGGGCAACTGACGACGGTGCCGATGTTCTGGAAGCGGCGTTCTATTGAATACCAACCCGGCAAAGCCAGGGCAAGTGCCACGATTCCGTGGGGCGACGTCGTCACGGCCTGGCACAGTACCGGAATACCAAATATCTGCGTTTACGTACCCGTGCCCTCGCCCGTCGCAATCGGGGCACGTTTATTTGCCTGGCTTATGCCATTACTGGGCACCGGGCCGGTACAGTCGTTCCTGAAATCACGTATCGATGCCGCGCCGGCCGGGCCGTCCAAAGAAGAACGAGAAAAAGCGTTCACATTACTGTGGGGGGAAGCAACAGATGCAAAGGGACAAACTGTGCAGGCGCGCCTGCGTGTACCCGAGGGGTACACATTAACGGCTGCGACGTCGGTCCTGATCGCTGCGAAAGTCCTGGATGGGGACCATCCGGCAGGCTTCCAGACACCCTCGACAGCTTATGGCAAGGATCTGATTCTGGAGATTGCGGGCGTCGAACGCACCGACGGGTAACTGGCCCGGACTGCGGGTATTAATCAGGCGGCCAGTTTTGCGATCGGTCCAAGGTCAATACCGTCAACAATCAGGCGTTGCCCGGCTTCTCGCTGCTGTGGTGTAAGCGTCAGGATCTCGCAGCCGGTTTCGGTTACGACGATCGTGTGTTCAAACTGGGCAGACAATTCCCCATCTGCCGTATAAACCGTCCAACCGTCGTCAGGATCCAGCCTGGTTTGCCAGCCTCCGATGTTTACCATGGGCTCGACAGTAAACGTCATCCCCGGCTCCAGGACAATTCGTTCAGCCCCGGCAGCACGATAGTGGAAGACCGAGTAATCTTCGTGAAAACTTGTTCCAATTCCATGACCGGTGTACTCGCGAACCACCGAATACCCTCGTTGCTCCGCAAAATCCTGGATCGCGCCGCCCAGATCGCGCAAGGTCCGCCCCGGTTTGATGCTGTCCAATCCGACCAGGGTCGCCAGGGCGGTGTCCCTCACGAGATCGCGGACCACCTCGGGAACCTCACCAACAATAAACGTCTCTGACTGGTCCCCGTAAAAGCCATCAACAATTGTTGTCAGGTCGACGTTGACAATGTCCCCGTCCTTCAACTCGTCCCGTTCCGAAGGAATGCCGTGGCAGACAACGTGATTTATTGATGTACAGCAGGATTTGGGAAACCCCTTGTAACCAAGGGTCGCGGGCGTGTGACCGTGATCAAGTGTGAACTCGTGAACCAGCCGATCAATTTGATCGGTTGTCCTGCCCGCAACCACATGGGGGCGCACGTAATCCATCAGTTCGCCGTTAAAACGTCCGGCTTTGCGCATGCCCTCGATCTGCTCTTGAGACTTGCACCTTTCAGGGGGCGACACCGGGCGGGACTTAACAGCCTGGTCTGTTTTCAGGTGACATTTCTTGTATTTCTTGCCACTGCCACACCAGCAGGGGTCATTTCGCCCGGACTTCATTAGAACGCTTCCGACAGTCTTTCCGGTCCTCTACCAGCACTATCTGCGAATATCTGGAGAACCGCATTCATCAAGTGTAGAAGTGTCATTATAGGAACCAGCCCGCAGGCGCACCAACTGACGCCAGGCAGGCAGGCCCCTTAAACGGATTGGCGTACCGGAACCCGGGACCTGAGAATGCCCCACAACTGCATGATGGCAAATAAGAGGACAATGTCGCCGACAACAATAATTGCCCAGAAACCGGTTGTCGAGAACTCAAATGGAGCCGCAACCAGCACAACAGGCGTCGCCGCCACCCACGCCAGGTCGCCGGCAACGGCGATCCACCCGTTTATCGATGCCACGGGACGAGTGCGGGACACAACCAGCAGCCAGATTCCGTATGGAATCAGACCGGCCCCGACAACGGC